>CADCOR010000113.1 GCA_902803055.1 uncultured Erysipelotrichaceae bacterium | reverse complement strand
TCGATATAGAAACGGCGCTTATCCGCATACATATCCGAATCGACGATGTTCAGCACTTCCCTGGCTGTTGTCTTGGCATCGACCCAGAGTGAACCGATCGAGATCGAGATATGTTCGTCTTCTTTTTCTCTTTTCTGCATGTCGGCGACCAGCTTTTCAAATTCATTCTTGGAGACATTGTTGAGAATGACCACAAATTCATCGCCGCCGATACGATAGAGATTGCTTATGCCGAAGATATCTTTCATCGCATCAACACTTCTGATGATGTATTCGTCACCCTTGAGATGGCCTGATTCATCATTGATCTGCTTTAAGCCATTGAGGTCCATCATGACCACACCGAAAGGCAGAAAACGGTTATCGATGAGTTCATCCAGATACTTCTCCATCGCATAGCGGTTATTGATACCGGTCAGGATATCCGTCTTGGAAAGATCTTCCAGGCGATCGACCAGCTGATGAACAGCGATCTCCGAACCTAAGAAGAACGACATCAGTTCGACGAGTTCCTTGACGTCAGCCGTCTTCTCCGTATCATAATTGACGACATAGAGATAGCCGATGACTTTATTATCACGACGCAGCGGGATCAGTACCAGAGACTCAAGCGGACTCTGCTTCATCGACTTCACCCATTCCGGATTGTATTTGGCGATCTCTTCAAAATCACTTTCGTTCTGAATGATGACACAGTTGGAGACCCCGATTATGCTTGGCCAGGTCTTGACGATATCATAAGAAATATCCGTATGTTTCGCCCCGCTTAAAGTCCGGCCTTCATCAACGACTTCCGCAAAGGTCGTGGCTTCTTTCTTGAGATCATCCACCAGCATGATCCGGCAGGAATAGGCGCCGGTAGCCTTGCGTATGTCTTCAAGCACGGTATGGATACTCTTGTCAAAATCATCTGAGCCCATCAAAGAGATGCAGCATCTGATGACGGTCGCTGCCGTATTCACGGAAACCGAAGCCATGCGGCTCGGATCTGGATAGGGAGTGAATTCAAAAAGATAGAGCAGGTAGGCCAGATTCTCATCCCCGCCTTCAAGCGGAATGACCTGCTGATCAGTCCAGCAGTTCAAGGCCTTGGTCTCAACATAGGCATGCATGCGCTTCTTCTTGAAAGCAGCCTCAAAACAGAACTCTTCGTATTTTGCATCTTTGGGAACCAGTTCCTGATAATACATGCCATCGTAGTACTTTGGTCCCATGGTCTTTTTATAGTTTTCATTGGCACAGACGATATGGATATCTCCGCATTCACCGTTATGCAGGCGTTCAACCGAAAGAACGCAGCAAGGCAAACTGATCTCGTCTGTTATTTTCTGATAATCTTTCATACCTTTATGATATAACAAAATCCCTATATTATATTTTTACTTTTATTAAAAAAGGAGATGATCACATCTCCTGTCTATATTACCTTTCCCGGGTTGAGGATATCGTTTGGATCAAAGACTTTCTTGATCCCCTGCATGATCTTTATCTGATTGTCCCCGACCTGTTTTTTCAGATAGAGTTTCTTGGCATAGCCGATGCCGTGTTCCCCTGAGACCATGCCGCCATATTCTCTCGCTCTTTCATAAAGCAGTTCAAAAGCCTCTTCACTTTTCTGTTCCCATTCCTTCTCCGGCAGGGAATCGCGGCACAGATAGACATGCAGATTGCCATCACCCGCATGGCCAAAGGAAGGAATGCGCAGACCGACTTTCTTCCCAGTCTCATGCGTATATTTGATGAAATCGGCGACCTTGCTTTTCGGAACGACAACATCACATTCATCCATCAGATCGGTAGAAGCCTTGATCGCCTCTAAGAAAGCACCGCGGGCACTCCAGACCGATTTCTTTCTTTCATCCGTATCGACAAAGTAGCCATCGATCGCTCCGTGTTCGATACATAAAGAAGCGACTTTGGTATATTCATCCTCGATCTCATCCATATTGTTGCCATCAAAGGTCAGAAGGATATAGGCCTCATAGTTGGTATCCGGGAATTTCTTGCCTAAAAACTGCTCGGCCGAAATGATCGTATCCAAAGACATGTATTCAATGGCCGTCAGAGAAGCCTTGGACTTGATGATATCCGGAACGGTCTCGATCGCCTTTTCCATGCTCACAAACGGCAGCAGCATCGATACCGAATATAAAGGTTTAGGAATAAGTTTCAGGATCGCTTCGGTGATGATGCACAGGGTGCCTTCCGAACCGATGATCAGATCCTTCAGGTCATAGCCTGAAGAATTCTTGACGACCTTGCCGCCGAGTTTTTCGATCGAACCATCAGGCAGCACTACCGTCAGTCCTCTGACATAGTCTCTGGTCACGCCGTATTTCACCGCCCGCATGCCGCCGGCATTCGTCGAGATGTTGCCGCCGATCGTTGCGGATTTCTCACCCGGATCAGGCGGATAGAAATAATCTCTTTCTTCGACATAAGCCTGCAGTTCCATCAGCAGTACACCCGGCTCGACAGTTACGGTCAGATTGGCTTCATCAAGTTCGATGATCCTGTTCATCAGCTTCGTACAGATCATGATGCCACCCTGCAAAGCCACGGCCGCACCGACAAGATCAGTACCTGAGCCTCTCGCAACGACGGCGATGTTGTTTTCATAGGCGTACTTCATGATCTTTGATACTTCTTCTGTGCTTAAGACATAGACGAGGATATCCGGTTTTTTCTCTATTCCGCCAAGCTCATCATGCGCGTAATCCTGCGAGATCTCATCAAAGGAAACAAGACGCTCTTTTGGTATAAAGGATCCTATATAATCGACATCACGCTGATCGACTTTCTTATACATTCGTTCTGTCCTCCCTTATCATCGAGATCAGTTTTGGAACTATCTCATACATATCGCCAACGATGCCATAGTTGGCCACATCAAAGATCTGCGCATGCGGATCTGAATTGACCGCAATGATCATATCGGCACTCGACATCCCGGCTGTGAACTGGATCGCTCCGGAAATGCCTAAAGTGATGATCAGCTTCGGTTTGACGGTTTTGCCGCTCAGGCCGATCTGATGCTTGGCATCAAAGATCCCGGCTTCGACCATCGGTCTTGAACAGGCAACGGTTCCGCCTAATTCATCCGCGAGTTCCTTCACCATCATCAGATCATCCTTTGATTTTAAACCGCGGCCGACAGCGACGATCACATCGACATCAGCGATATCCAGCTGTTTAGGCTTCTTTGTGATCTCGATGATCTGATTGTGACTCTTCAGCCATTCTTCCTTGACATCCATATAGGATGCCTTCCCGCTTGGATCCTTGACTTTGGCTGGCGCATCAAAGATCTTGTAGCGCACCGTCGCAAACTGCGGACGGTTATTCGGATTGATGATCTGCGCCATGATGTTTCCGCCGAAAGCCGGTCTGATCTGAACGAGATCGCTGTTTTCCTTCATCTCGAGTCTTGTGCAGTCAGCCGTAAGACCGGTATGGAATCTTGCCGCAACTCTTGGTGCCAGACAGCGTCCGACATTTGTTGCACCTACCAAGATCGTTGAAGGTTTTTTCTGATTAATAAAATCCGCAAAGCAGTTCGCATATCTTTCAATATCAAAATCCTGCAGCTTTTCATTTTCATAGACGAAGACTTCATCGACGCCATAGCTTAACAGTTCTTCGACGTTTTTCCTGCAGTCATTGCCGATCAGTAAGCCGTAGACCGGATGATCGATGACTTCAGCCAATTGCCTGGCCTTGCCGATCAGTTCAAAAGTAACATTATGGATCTTGCCGCCTTCACTGTCTGCATAGACACAGATGCCTTTATAATCATCTTTATTTATCAGAACCTTTTCATCCTCTTTAAAGGTTATGACTCCTTCCGGCCCCTTGCGCACGCACATTCTGCATAAACGGCACGCAGCATCGATCTCAAGCTTTCCTTCGCTGTAATGGATCGCTCCAAAAGGACACAGTTTTTCCAGCTGTTTTCCTGTTTCATCGTTTACCAGATTATGATTTATTATTAAGCCCATGATCCACCTCTATATGAATTTGCGAGACTTCAGTATCTTAAAGGTCTCTAATGCCAGATCACCATCACTGATCATCTGTTTGTCTTTATTCTTATCCGGTTCAAAGATCTTTTCGACCTGTGTCGGTGAACCCTTGAGACCGTAGTGATTCTCATCCTTGTCCTCGACATCATCGAAAGTGATGATGCGGATCAGTTCGCTGCAGTCTTCAAATTCGACTTTCCTTTTGAAAGACGGCAAGCGCGGCGTATTGATCTCACCATCGGCACAGACCAGACAAGGCATCTCTATCAGACCGTGAACGACCATCTCATCAAGATTTGACACATACTCAAGACGATCATCTTTTACTTTGAGGCTGCGCACATAGGCTACGTGCGGAATGCCAAGATGTTCGGCCAGCTCGGAGCCGACCTGTGCCGTATCACCATCGGTCGTCTGCTTGCCAGTCAGGATCAGATCATAGTCGCCAAGTGCTTTGATACCGCTGCACAGCGTATAGGAAGTCGCCAGGACATCCGCACCGCCAAATTTGCGGTCAGAGATCAGCACTCCGCCATCAGCTCCCATATAGACCGCTTCTCTTATTACCTGCAAGGCACTGTTTGGTCCCATGGAGACCACTCTTAAACTGCCGCCGTATTCTTCTCTCAGCTTGAGTCCCATTTCTAGGGCAAAGAGATCATAGGGATTCATCTTGGCAGCTGCCCCATCCCTGATCAGGGTTCCCGTCTTGGGATCGATATTCACATTACTGGTCCCGGGGACCTGTTTGATACACACGATGATATTCATGTCATTCCCCTTTTCTTTTCTACTTTAATGATACTAAAAGAAAACACTGAATGAATCAGTGTCTTGCAGATATTAGCTTATATGTCCCGATCAGAACGGTTTGGGGATGATATGGAACAGATCCTCATTGTTCGGATCGCGTTCCAGATAAAC
>CADCOR010000112.1 GCA_902803055.1 uncultured Erysipelotrichaceae bacterium | reverse complement strand
TTCAAGTTTGCGCTGGTCAAATATATCCAGCAGTATACCGGCAATACACCGATCGTCCTGCTGGATGATATCCTGTCTGAACTCGATAAGGATAATGAAGAAAGACTGCTCAATATTCTGCCTCAGGATACACAGGTGATCATCACTGATACAGATATCAATAACCTGAAGATCGATGACAGATATAAACTGATTGAATTAAGGGAGGGTTACCATGTCTAATACCAGTATTAATCATGACAACTATACTTCTGATGATATTCAGGTCCTCGAAGGTCTTGAAGCCGTCAGAAAAAGACCAGGTATGTACATTGGTACAACCTCTTCAACGGGTCTGCACCATCTGGTCTGGGAAATAATCGATAACTCTGTTGATGAAGCTTTAGCCGGCTATGCGACACAGATCGATGTCAGTGTTGATGGAAATGACATCATCACCGTAAAAGATAACGGCCGAGGCATGCCGGTAGAAATTCACCCGAAGACCGGTGTTTCGACAGTAGAAACGATTTTTACTGTTCTGCACGCCGGCGGCAAATTCGGCGGCGGTGCCTATAAGGTATCCGGCGGTCTTCATGGTGTCGGTGCTTCCGTTGTCAATGCTTTGTCTACCTGGATGGAAGTTACAGTTCATAAAGATGGCAAGATCTTTCTGATCAGATTCAAGGATGGCGGCAAAGTCGATCAGCCATTAACACAGATCGGAGAATGTGATAAAGATGATACCGGATCTATTGTCAGATTTAAAGCTGATCCGGAGATCTTCAAAGAAGGAACAGTCTATGATTTCAAGATTCTCTTTGACCGTATCCGGCAGATGGCCTTCCTCAATAAAGGCATAAGACTGTCATTATCCTGGGAAAAGGAAGATGAACATAAAGATCTTTACTCCTTCTGCTATGAAGGCGGTATTAAAGAATATGTTCAGTTCTTGGATGAAAATGAAACCAGACTCTTTGAAGATGTCATGTATTGTGATGGTGCAGATGAAAAGACTTCGATCGCTGTTGAAGTAGCTTTGCAATACAACACTTCATATACTGAGAAAGTCTATTCTTTCTGCAATAACATCTTCACTCCGGATGGCGGTATGCATCTGGATGCTTTCCGTCAGACTTTATCAAGAGTCATCAACAACTACGCTAAAGAAAATAAATTCCTGAAAGCTGATGATCCAAACCTGACTAATGATGATCTCAAGGAAGGTCTTACAGCTATCATTTCCGTTAAACATCCGGATCCGCAATATGAAGGACAGACCAAAGGCAAATTGGGCAATGCGGAAGTCAAACCCGTCGTCAACAAGATCTTTGGTGATTTCTTAAAACGTTTCCTTTTAGAAAATCCTGATGTCGCCAAGATCATTATTGAAAAAGCGAAATCAGCCTCTGAAGCCAGACTGGCAGCTCAGAAAGCCCGTGAAAACGTCCGCCGCAAAGATGACTTCGGCTCTGGCAATCTGCCGACTAAATTAAAAGACTGTGCTTCCAGGGATGCTTCGATCTGTGAGATCTATATCGTCGAGGGTAATTCCGCCGGCGGTTCAGCGCAGCAGGGACGTGATTCCAACTTCCAGGCTGTACTGCCTTTAAGAGGAAAGATCCTGAACGTTGAAAAAGCACGTCTGCATAAGATCTTTGACAATGCCGAGATCAGAATGATGATCCAGGCCTTCGGCTGCGGCTTTGGTGAAGAGATCGATATCTCCAAGCTGCGTTATCACAAGATCGTCATCATGACCGATGCGGATGTCGATGGACAGCACATCTCAACACTGATGCTGACCTTCTTATACCGCTACTTCAAACCGCTTATTGAAGGAGGCTATGTCTATCTGGCAATGCCGCCTCTATATAAACTCTTCAAAGGTCAGAAGACTTTAAGATACTGCTACTCCGATGAAGAACTTGAACTCGCCAAACGTGACTTCGGTGACGAGAAATACGATGTTCAGCGTTACAAAGGTTTAGGTGAAATGGATCCATCACAGTTGTGGGAGACCACACTTGATCCGGAACACAGAACCTTAAAACGAGTCACGATCGAAGATGCGATCGACGCTGATCAGGTCTTCTCAATGCTGATGGGTGATGAAGTTGAACCGCGTAAGAATTTCATTATTGAAAATGCGCACTTCGTCAAGAATCTGGATATATAAGGAGGACTCATGGAAGAATTAGATAATCGTTTTTTCAATCATGGCAACATGAAAGAAGTCAATATCTCTTCAGAAATGAGAGAAGACTTCCTTAGCTATTCAATGTCCGTCATCATCGACCGTGCCCTGCCTGATGTCAAAGATGGCATGAAACCGGTCCATCGCCGTGTCTTATGGGCAATGTATGATGCCGGCTTCCTGCCTGATAAACCGCATGTCAAATCGGCCAACATCGTTGGTGAAGTCATGGGTAAATATCACCCGCATGGTGATACAGCTATCTATGATACGATGGTCCGTATGGCTCAGCCTTTCTCCTATCGCTATCCTTTGGTTGATGGACATGGCAACTTCGGTTCCCTTGATGGTGATGGTGCGGCAGCTATGCGTTACACCGAAGCAAAAATGTCCAAGATCTCTCTGGAACTTCTGCAGGATATCAAAAAGGAAACGATCGACTGGCGTGACAACTATGATGCCCGTCATAAGGAACCGGTCGTTCTGCCTTCCCGTTTTCCAAACTTATTAGTCAATGGCTCAATGGGTATTGCGGTCGGTATGGCTACCAACATGCCAACCCATAACCTGGGCGAGACTATCGATGCTGTCATCGCCGTCATTGATGATCCGGATATCTCGACGATCGATCTGATGGAAAAGATCCCGGGACCTGACTTCCCTACCGGCGGCTATATCGTCGGACGTTCGGGCATCCGTCAGGCTTACGAGACCGGTAAAGGATCGATCATTGTCCGCTCTAAAGTTGACATTGAAGATCTGCCTCAGGGCAAACACAAGATCATCATCAAAGAGATCCCCTATCTCGTCAATAAACTGATGATGTATGAAAAGATCCATCAGCTGGCCAAGGAAAAGATCATTGATGGTATCTCGGACATGAAGGATCTGTCCAATGACCGTAACGGTATCCGCATCGAGATCGAACTTAAGAAAGATGTGCAGCCGGAAGTCGTCCTCAATCAGTTATACAAGATGACCCCGGTACAGTCATCCTTCGGTATCAACAATAACGTCTTGGTTGAAAACCGTCCGATGCTGTTGTC
>CADCOR010000111.1 GCA_902803055.1 uncultured Erysipelotrichaceae bacterium | reverse complement strand
TGTGGATCTATGAATGGATAAATAATTGAATAATGAACAGATAATAAACAGTGGCCTGCAATTCTGCAGGCCTTTGTTTAATTAGTGATTAAGGATATAGTCAGTATCGATCAGATTGATCAGGTGTTCCGAAACGCGTCTCATGTCATTGCAGATCTTGAGGTATTCTCCGCTGCTTACAGTCGTAAGCTCATTTTCATTTAATCTCCTGATATAGATCTTTACCATCAGATTTGACAGACCAAGTATATTGTCGCGCAGATCCTTAATCTGTTTGGTGATCTTGCGTTTATCGTTTTTGTAGGACTCGATTATGATCATGTACAGACGGTTGATCATGTTTCGCATGACTTCAAGTTCATTGATGATCTCTTCTGAGAAGCGGTCTTCGCCCAGGTTTCTGCCATAAGTCGAAAGGTTTATCGCATAATCGCCGATACGTTCGAGATCCGCAATCGTCTTATACGTAGAAGACAGATAGCGATTATCTTTTTTATTCATTTTCTGACCCTGACCGAGTTTAATGATCAGCTCAACCAGTTCTTTATTCAGAAAGTTAAGTTCTGCCTCGTTGTCATCAAGCTCTTCCTGCCGATCAAAATTCAGTGTCTTGATCATATCCACCGCAATGTTGAAATTCTGCATGGCGATATTGGCCATGTGAACGATCTCGTGTTTGATCTGTTCAACAGCGATCGAAGGTGTTGAAAGGATATTGCTGTCGACAAAGTAGAATCTTTCCTTTTTCTCTTTTGGCGGTTCATCCTTGATTATTCTCTTAGTCAGATCGACCAGTTTTTCGGTTAATGGCAGAACGATGATGACTGAAGTTATATTGAAGATCGTATGGAACATTGCCAGCTGTGTATGCGGCAGACCCGGGAACATGTTTTCAAAGATAATGCCAAACGACAGTGTACCGCCCGATAAGAGTTTCATGATCATGTCGATGACATAGACCAGGATCACACCGCCGATATTGAAGATCAGCTGCATAAGAGAGGTACGTTTCGCATTGACGCCATCCGACTTCATTCCTGCTAGCATGCCAGTCAGACAGGTACCGACATTGGCACCCAAAGTGAGATAGATACCCTGAGAGATGGTGATCAGCCCCACGGCAACCATGGAAATAGAGATGGAAGTTATGGCTGTCGAGCTTTGAATCAACGCTGTCAGAATCGCGCCAAAGATGATCAGCAGCAGTGATGAATTGACGCTGGCGATCGCATCCTTCAGGACTGGCGAACGGGAGAATTCGCTCATCGCGCCAGACATCACATCCAGACCAGCAAACAGCAGTCCAATGCCCGTCAATACTGAGCCTAACAGCTTGACCTTTTCCTTCTTGGCAAACATGGTAATGAAAACACCAAAGCCGGCTAAAGAAGAAAACAGGAAGTTGAGATCGATCTCGCTGTTGCCCATCATGCCCAAGGCGACCAGCTGACCAGTCAGAGTAGTGCCGATCTCGCCGCCGAAGATGATCGTGGCAGCCTGATTGAGGGTAATGATATTGGCATTGACAAAACCGATTGCCATGACCGTCGTCGCACCTGAAGAAGAGATGGCGATCGTAGCGAGCGTACCGATCAGAACTCCGACGATTTTGTTATTTGATACTTTGGCAAGCAGTTCCTTCAGCCTGTCTGAACAGACCGCTTCCAGATTGCTGGACATGATTTCACAGCCGGTCAGAAAAATACCGATACCGGCAAACAGATGCAATATTTCATACAGAAAATTCGTGTTATCCATGTCCTTTTCCTTTAATTCAAAGTATACCAAAACTGAACAAATATGAAAGTCTGCTGCCTTGAACAGGATAATTTAACCATAAACAGACATAAATAAAAACCTGCTTTCATAATTTTGATAAGCAGGCAATGAATGAAAAATTATAATTCTTTATTTATTTGAGATGTTCACACAAAGTGATTCCAAAACCGCTTGGAGAAATCAGGAAAGTGTCCTTTGAAGAACTGGTAACAGTAACTTTATCACCCCTGCTGTTCACAAAACCGCGGTTCAGAAAAAACTCCAGTGCTTCCTCAAAATTATCGACATTGATCTTGATGGAAAGAAGATCTTTCGGCAGACGTTCACTCGAAGCGATATCAATGCGATGTCCATTCTCATCTTTCATATCCGTGTTGATGTTGGCTCCACCTTCGATATCCGATTTGACATGACTTCTTTGAAAACCAAGCTGTTCAAAAAGCACGATGAGTTCCTCTGCCTGAGGCGAAACGATCAGCGGACAGATGCTTGTTATTTTCATAGCTGATTTCTATTTCTTGTGCTGACAGAGATTGAAAGCGAAACCGGATGGTGAGATCATCATCGCTGACTTGGCATGTTCTGATTCAACCCTTGATTCGCCGCCCATATTGATGAAGCCTCTTGAAGTAAGGAAATCGAAAGCTTCTTCAAAATTTTCGACATTAATTCTGATCAGTGTAAGATCCCTGTCCACATTCTTTGTTAAAGCAATATCGATCTGATTGCCTTGTGCATCTTTCATATCAACATTGACAACACCTGACTCGGTAACCTGTTCAACGGTGTGCTGTTTCTCAAAACCGAGTTCTTCAAACAGACTGATGAGTTCTTCACCTTTAGATGAAACAATCAAAGGATTAAATGATGATATTTTCATAAATGTTTCCTCCAACTTACAGATTGCTCTGTATAACATAATATATTACTGAAATTATATAGTATTAAATATTGCATCGCAACATATAAACTTTTTCGTAAAAAAGTCCCTTAATTGAGGGACTTCAGATGACATTGATCTTGTGCTTTTTCAGCGCTTTATTCAGCTCAGGAATGACACTGTTTCTCAGAATCTCGTAATCGTTCAGTGTTCCGGCACAAAGCGGAACAGAAACCGTATAGCTTGTGCCGTCAAAATTTTCAACAGAGATTTTGACATTTTTCTGAACAGCCAGAATATTGCTTGATAATACATCATTGATGATTTTGTTCAGTTTTTCCAGATCGGTACCATTTCCGACTTTAAACTCAAGAGGTTTGGTATAGCCAGGTTCTGACATGTCCTCGATCATCGCCGTATTCATGACCGTATTTGGAATCGTCAAAAGAGAGCCGGTCTTTGTTTCAATGGTCGTATGACGCATGGTTATTTCCTTTACCGTACCTGAAACACCCTTTTCCTTCAGATAGACGATATCGCCGACTTTAAAGGGCTGATGGATCGCCAGAAAGAAACCGGATATATAGTTGCCGAAAGTAGTCTGGGCAGCAATGCTTGTACCGATCGCCAGAATTCCTCCTGCTCCTAAAAGTGTATCTCCTAAAGGCTTTAAAGGCTTGATCTGACTGAGGATAATAACCAGACCTGTGCCCCAGATTATGACCTTGGTCGTATCATGAAGAAATGAGACATTTTTGGATCTGAGTTTATTTGTTTCATAACGATGGTCAATGTATTTGCTGATAGATGTATAAAGCAGATTGCACAGAAGCAATGTAAAAACAGTTAATGAAACAAAACTGAAAAAGCCTCTTTCAAAAAACCTGTCAAGCATTTTGATCCTCCTCATTTTCCTGTGGTCCTTTATATTCAAAAGCCATCATCGTCAGATCATCGAACTGTTCAGCTCCGCCCACAAAAGCTTCAACACTGGCCCGAACATTTTCAGACAGCTGTTTTGGATCAGCGTCAGGATCACTATTCAAAGCATCGGTCAGCCGTTCTAAGCCATACATCTTGTTATCAAAATTGGTTGCTTCTGGTACGCCATCAGTGTATAAGAACAGCTTGCTTCCAGGAAGCAGATCGACATCATAGTTTTTATATTTCAAATCTTCCATGCCGCCCAGGACAAAACCGTGTTTATCTTTATAGACCTCAAACTTGCCATCCGGCATCTTGAAGATCGGGTATTCATGTCCGGCATTGGCGGCAATCAGTTTTCCGGTTGAAATCTGCAGAATACCCAGCCAGACAGTTACAAACATCTGTTCGGCATTATCCGCATAGATCAGTTCATTGGCTAAGCGCAGGATCTCGGCCGGATCATCGCCAAACACTGCCGTGTTATGCAGGATAGTCTTTGACAGCATCATGAACAGAGCTCCCGGTATGCCTTTACCGGAAACATCAGCCATGATCAGACAGAGATGATCATCATCAATAAAGAAGAAATCATAGAAATCGCCGCCAACTTCCCTGGCCGGATCCATAAGCGCATAAAGATCGAATTCCGTGCGATCCGGGAATGGCGGGAATTCGTGCGGCAGCATACTGAACTGAATATTGGAACCCATTGACAGTTCATTTGCGATGCGCTGCTTTTCGGTCTCTTCCTTATGCCTTTTCTCCAAAATCGCTTCTCTTTTATATTCATAAAGACCTACAAGTCCAAAGATAATCCCGATCAAAGCGATCGTTGATGTCACATAAAACATCGGCTGTTCAAAGAAAGCTTTTTCTTTAATTATCTCCACGGAAAGCGAAATGGTCTCTTCCTCATTCCAGAATTTAAGGTCGACGGTGAAATTATAGTCTCCACCCGAAAGATTGGTGTAATATACCGGGAAAGTATTATATGGTGTTATTCTGTTTTTTTCTAAATCAAAGCCTTTCAGCTGATACTCGATCATTGGTTCGGTCAGGGAATAATTGAAGACATAGCCATAGATCGTGAGTTTCTTTGTAGAAGCAGGGATGTTGAAGCGCCCATCCGAATCAGGATAGATTGTCTGTTCATCCGCCTTGACATATGGGATGGCCAGCTTCAGTTCGTTCGTATTATCATAGAAAGATTCAATATTTACTTTTGCGACACCGCTGGTTCCGCAAATATAGAGATCGCCTTCTTCAGTCAGCTCGCTATAGGAATTGGCCGTCGTAATATATGGCAAGCCATCAGAGAGTCTATAGTGAACGGTACTGATATGATCATCGTCTGAAAGGATATCATCTATTTTAGCGATATAGATGCCATCAGAGCTTAATACCCAGAGTTCCTGCTTGCTGTTTTCATAAACATCAAAATTGTTGAAACATGGGAAATTGCGGACGGTATTGATCTCGTATTTATTGTTCATGTAGGCAAGAGAATTGCCCGTAACGATCCAATAGATATCCTTGAACTTGTCTTTTTTGATCTTCATAACAGAGTTTGAACTCAAGCCCTCGGCATAGCCAAGCCGTTTAATTCCATCTTTATTGATAATAAAGATGCCTCCGCCATCAGAACCAAGGATAAGATCGCCGTTTTCTCCTTCAGTTACGTTAAGAACGTCGTCATTGCTGATGCTGTCTTTTTTTCCATATGTTGCTACGACCTCGTCATTATCGATAACGGCAACTCCGCCATTGCCGGCTGAAAGAATCCTGCCATCACGGCATTCATAGACGGTCCTGATCGATTCAATAGGCATACCGTTTTCTTTATTGAAGGCTTTCAGATCACCATGGTCATAGCATAGCAGGCCATAACTGCGCCAGGTCGAGATCCACAGCCGGTCTTTTCTGTCACGGATCAAAGAACGGATACGGCAGTTATCAAGCAAAGTCAGCAGATTGTCGGTTCTGTTCTCTGAATTAAATATTTTAACCGGTTCATTCAGAGGTATTTCTGAAACGGTCTTGTCATCATCAAGTGCCAGCATGCCGGTATCGGTCGCTATAAACAGTTTTCCGTCATATATGCATGTTGAGTTGACTACTCTTTTTTCCAGATCATAAGAATCAAAGATGTCCACGAAACGGTTGCTGACAATCTTCATCACGCCTTCTCTGGTCGATGTAAACCACAGATTGCCTTCATAATCACTCATCACATGGCCGATCGAAGAGTTCATCGGCATTGTCTCCAGGATATGGAATCCGTCTTCTTTGATTACACCGGCACCATTGCGGGCACAGACCCAGACATCGCCGTCAAGATATTCAAAAGAATCCACCTGGAATAAAGGCGAGATATCAATTATCTGTGATTCCGCATAATCCTCTTTAAAGGCATCGTGGTAGACCTGACCGTTCGCGTTTTCAAAATAAAACAGTTCAGGGTTTTCAGGGTCAGGAAGGAAACAGCTTAAACCGTTCTTGCCATCTTTGGAAAATGTGTATGTACGATCAACTTTTCCATTTTTCAATGTAAATACATCGCCATCATCGGTAAGACAATATATAATACCGTTGGCACCCTTGCGCACATCCTTGAAAGACGCTTCAGCAGTTTTGGTGTCATTGAGATATGACAGTTCCAGATCTTTATTAACATGAGCCAGTCCGATAGCTGTGGCGATATAAATATGTCCCTCATCACCTTCACAGATTGAGCGGATCGTATTGGACCTTAAGCCATTCGCCACATTCCATTCGCGCTGGTTTCCTTTGTCGATCAGAATAACTCCATTATCATTAGTACCTACCCAGAGCCTGTCACTGCTGTCAACATAAAGGCACTTTACTCCGACAATGCCCGTGGTATTCTCCCACGATTCAAAGTGACTGCCATCATAGCGGATCAGACCACTGTAGGAGCCAATCCATATAAAGCCTTCTTTTGTCTGAACGATATCATTGGCTTCTGAAGTGGGCAAACCATTGGCATTATTATATAAAACAGCTGAAAAGCCCTCTTTGTTTGAAACAGGATCAACACTCACCGTTCCATTGCGCTTGCCGCCTGCAGTGCTAAAGGAACTGTCTTCAGCTTTTACATAAGACAACCCCTGAATAAACAAAACGCACATCATCATGCACGTTATCAGCAAAATAGGCCGAGATAATACTGAGCTTCTCTTTTTCTTCATTTATATTTCTATTATACAATTTCTTCTTAGGCGTCTAGATATTTCAGTATTAAGTTATGTACTATCTTCCATACTTATCTGTTTTCTTTAATAAAACACCTTCTTCAACCGCTCCAGGTGCGGGCGTTTTTTCCTCGGGCTGATCATTATTATCAGAATGCGCTGAATCATTATCATTCTGGCCATCTTTATCAGTTTCGGCCTGCGGATCTTGCGAAACCTCAATGGTCTGGTTCTGGTCAGTATTATTGACATCACCACCTTCTTCAGCGAACGCTTTTACTGGCACAACAGAAAAAGTCAGTAACAGTACCAGAATTATTTGCAATATCCTTTCTTTCATAATGATCCCCCTTTGACATAAACGTTATTGTGATAGGCAAAAACCAATATTTATATAATCTTATTTATCTTATTAAACTGTTAGAATATTATTACTTATAAAATATGATCAATCCCGGTTCTGTGCGTTTTCCCACAGACAGATTTATAATTATAGAAGAGTCAGGATTACTAATTTCCGGATATGACAGACCAGTTTATTAAGCAGAAAGGATGAACGGAATGAAAGAAGCAGATGAAAGACTTAGGCCTTATCTTGAGGCTCTGCCTGATATCATCAAATATCAGATCGTCTCCAAGTTAATTCTTGGTGTCTTGCTGTTTGTTCTGGGACGTCTTTTCCGCGTCCTGCTGAATTCGACAGGTCGCGTTGCTGTTACCTCCGGCGATTTCACCTTTCTGTTTCAGACCTGGCAAGGCATTCTGATCATCCTGATCGCCCTGATATCCTTATTTATGTATGTGGCTCTGGATCTCAATGCCAAGATCATTATGAGCAAGAACCTGCTTATGGGTGAAGATGTCTCGGTCTGGAAAAGCTGCTCCTATGCCGTTGAAAGAGTCTTTGCCCTGTTCAATATCGAAGGCATCGGTGTCGTTATCTATATCATTCTGATCGCCCCGATCGTTGGGATCGGATTCTCTGTCTCACTAACCAGAGGCTTCTATATCCCGTCTTTCATCTCTTCGGTCATCGTCTCTACGCCTCTGTATCTGATCCTGGCAACTATTGCCGGTATTATCTTTATCTCGGTCGGCATCGCCAATCTGTTTATCCTGCATGGCGTTGTCATCGACAGGATGTCTTTAAAAGATGCCAACCAGCAATCCAGGACTATCATGCACAACAACTGGAAAGACTTTCTGTATCAGAATGTCTGTTTCATACTGGTCATTGCCGCGGTGATCGGCATAGTCACTTTAGCCGTGCTGATACTGCCGCTATTTCTGATCTCGATCATTCCAATGTCTGAACCAGTCAGACGCTGGCTGATCATCTTATTCCTGCAGTTTGGCCTGCTTCTCTCCTTACTGACCGATTGTATAGCCACACCATTTTACATGATGAAGGCGACACAGCTGTATTTCACCTACAAAACCAATAAAGAATTCCACTATCACTCCCGTCCGGGAAGGATCTTCATTATCAATCGCACTATAGTCATTATTGTGCTCTTAATCCTGTTTGGAACTACCGTCCTCATCAACAACGATTTTGATCGTCTCTTCCCTCTTGACACATCGGTAAAGATCATCGCTCACCGTGGAGGCGGAGTTGAAGGTGCAGAGAATACGGTTTCCGGATTACAGAAAGCATATCAGTTAGGGGCTTATGGTTCAGAAATCGATATTCAGCGGACTAAAGACGGCCACTATATTCTGAACCACGATGGCAATTTTAAAAGAGTTGCCGGCGATAATCACCGACCGGAGGAGATGACTCTTGATGAAATACGCCAGCTGTCTGTTGACGGTGAACCGATCCCGACTTTCGAAGAGATATTAAAAGCCTCAAAAGGAAATGTCATCCTGTTTACAGAACTTAAGGGAAATACGGCTGATAAACAGATGGCTGATGATGCAGTGCGCATCGTTAAAGAATATGGCATGGAAGATGAGGTCGTCTTCATATCCTTAAAGTATGATCTGATCGATTATATCGAAACATATTATCCGGAAATGCATACAGGCTTTCTGACCTTTGCCTCTTTTGGCGATACAGCTCTGCTTAACTGTGACTATCTGGCTTTAGAAGAAGAATCAGCTACGATCAATTCGATCGATGCCGTTCATAAACAGGGCAAGAAAGTCATGGTCTGGACCGCCAACCGAAAAGAGTCACAGCGCTATTTCTTCTGTTCCAGTGCTGATGCGGTCATAACCGACAACATCGTACAGGCCACTGAAGTCATTAAAGAAATTAAGAGCCGTTCCGATATCCAAAGAGTCGTCGACAGGATCAAGGAAGTCATCAGTTAATAACACGCAAAGCCCTGCATGTGCAGGGCTTTCTATTGTTTAACGATGCATATACAGTTTCAGTCTCTGGTCATCATGAAAAACGCAGAGTCTTCTTCAGACATATACAGCGTACCGATCAGGTATTCCTTTCCGTTTGACCTGTAGTATTGAGTAGGATTCAGAACGCAGTTATTGCCGATCAGCTTGAGGTCATCATTCTCGTCAAAACCGCCGTCAAATGGTTCATAGCCGATATCTTCATCACTCAACATCCAGGCTTCAAAACCATCATTGGCCAGTCTTGGATGCAGGATTATCTTTAAGGTCTCCTTGTCATAATCAATAAGCAGTTCACTGTAGCCGATCTCTTCGTAATAATACCCCTCGGCATTTTCTTTGCGGATGATAAAGTCATATTCCCAGTCCCCTTCTGCATATAACAGCGGCGGATATTCAGCATCCGCAGGGATGCCTTCATTCATGAGATCATAATAGAAATCAAAATCATGGAAACTGAGACCGTCATTGCTTTTATCAGGCACAGTTCTTTTGACCTCGGCTGCAAGTTCAAGTACTTCGTCTTCAGCATCTTTTGCATCAACACTGATCGTAAAAGGCGTTGGCTCTTCGGATATTATATTTTCACTCTGTTTTGGCTCAGCTGCATCGATCGAGCGGACATTGCTCCTGTTTGCAGAAGAGCAGCCGGCAAGAAGCAGCAGCGCACATAGAATTGTCACAAAATAATTCTTTTTCATCTTTACTCCTTTTCAAAAACGACCGAAACAACTCCGTCATCAATATCTAACAGAAACGGAATTCTTGATTCAGTTACCATGTTCACACCAACCGTTCCCGTCTTGCCGTCTTCAGACGCCAGGCCAAGCCGGATCACTGAACTTGTATTTTCGGTTTCAATCCGCCACTCATGAGCGATATCATAGCGCACATCGATACTGCCATGCGGCGGAAGATTACCGGAAAGAAAGACATAAGTTCCTTCATGTTTACCTTCAGGTAGATTGCATAAATCGGCGAGTTCCTTATCGAAATCATAGCTCAGTGTCTTGCCATCACCATTGAAAGTCATCTTTCCATGTTCCGATACAAATGTCCCATCATGCGGATCAGGCGCCGGTGTATCAGGCTCATAAGGATAATTGTTATTTCTGATATCCTCAGAGCTTTTCAGATAGAAAAAAACGCCGCCTGTGAGAACCAGCAGGATCAGGATACCAATTATGATTATATTTTTCTTTTTCATATGCCCTCCTTTACTGCAGCGGGTATGATATTCCCATATAGAATTATCCGTTAAATTATTGAGTGGATTGTTAACTTATATATCTATTATACAATCAAAATAAAGCTTATACTGCTGTTCAGGAAGAAAACGGTCTGTAATAATATACTATCTGCTGCTGATGTAGGAAAAAAGAACTGAATGAAGGATCATCAGAAGCATGGCAATAAGGATCGTCGGTGAAGTATAGAACAGAATATTGGTGGTCTTGCTTTTATGCAGTTTCTTGATCCTTATCCTTTCATATCTTCCGGAGACGATCAGATAAGCAGCAATGAAAACAATCGCCGCCAAACCATAAGCCATATATTTGGTAATCGAAGCCGGAATGACGCAAAGCGCATAAATCAGCGCGTTGAACAGAACATGAATAACAATCGTCGGCTGAATGCTCTTATAGCGCAATTCGGTCTTGCCCAGCTGTATGCCCATCACAAAAGCCGGGATCATTTCGGCAAAGTTCAGATGAGCTAAAGCAAAGATGACTGAAGATGCAACCAGAGCAAAACGTTTCCCATATCTTGACAGTACATTCAATAATACACCTCTGAAGGCATATTCCTCCAGCAATGGCGTAACAAATATCAGCATGAACACATATAACGGATAAGTCAGATTAGCATCATCATAGCTTAGTCCGATACCCGAAATAAGTTTTCCTTCCATACCCATATATGAAAACAGCAGATTGGAGATATAAGTCAGAGCAATACATACCACAAAGAAAACTATAGCCTGCACAAACAGGTCTATGAAGCTCGCAGCAATACTCTGATTAAACCTCCGCAATGTCACTTTAAACAGCTTGCGCATCAGAAAAAAAGGAATCACTGTTCCAAAAAGAATGATTATAAAGTATATGCCATAATACATCAGCTTATCTTCAACGATTTCCTGAGCTGCTTCCTGAAAATAGATATTCAGGACCAGGGGAATGATCAAAGTAAAAAGAGCGTATATTATCAGCAATAAGCCAATAGAAGCAAACTGTCTTCCTACATATTTCTTTGATACGACGTGTTCTCTTTTTTCCACAAACAAAATTATAGCTTTTTTGACACTTCTTAGTAAAATTCAGTTTAAGTTCACATTGGCGTAATAGTATAGTAGACAAGGAGGTAGTGATAAGTATGAAAATTAACTTTAAAACTATTCTGATTATCTTTCTCGTCGCTTTACTTGGTTCGGGATTAGGAACCTATGGTGTTCTTGCTTTCTATAAATCTGATTCCAAAAACTCCGTTCTTAATCAGGACTCTAATGTCGTTATCAATGAAGTCCAGTATACCAATATGGAAAAATCGGACTACACCAAGGCCATTGATAAGGCGTTCAATACCGTTGTTGAGATCAAATGTCAGGTTCAGACCACGACCGCTTCGGACTTCTTCTTCTTTGGCGGAACAACGACCAGCACCTCAGCTGGTTCTGGTGTCATCTTCTCGAATGATGGCTACATTGTGACAAACGCTCATGTCATTGAAGGACTGGTTGATGAAAGCACCTTGCAGGTAAAGATCTATACCGGTGATATCTTCAACGCAAAAGTGATCGGTTATGACAGCAGAACTGACCTGGCTGTGATCAAGATCGACGCAGATGATCTGCCATATTCATCCTTTGCCAACTCCGAAGATCTCGCACTTGGCCAGGACGTCATTGCAATCGGCAATCCATTAGGTTTAGGTATTTCCTGCTCAAATGGCATCATCTCGGCTCTTGATAAAGAGATCTACATCAACGATGTCTATATGACTGTCATGCAGACAAACGCTGCTGTCAATGCCGGCAATTCCGGCGGCGGCTTATTTGACATCGACGGCAATCTGGTCGGTATCGTCAATGCCAAGAAGTCATCGTCTTCCTTTAGCACATCGTCAGTTGAAGGAATGGCTTATGCCATACCATCCAATACCGTTATCAAGATCATTAACGATCTGATCGAAAACGGCTATGTAACCGACAGAGCTGCTCTTGGGGTAACCGTAAACAGAGGATATTCTTCCTACTACTCCATCAATGGCGTACTGATCACCAGAGTCTTCGATAACAGCAGTGCCAAAAAGGCCGGTCTTCAGGAAAACGATATCATTATCGCTATCGATGATGAAAAGATAAGCTCCTATGGTGACCTGTCAAAAGCGCTGGACAACAGACAGATCGGTGATGAAGTAATAGTGACGGTCATTCGAAACGATCAGGAAATGAAGTTCAATGTTGTCTTGCAGGCAACGATCCACGAATAAGCACAGTAACAAAAATGCCTCCCAAATCTTCGGGAGGCATTTTATTATTCTTTGACTTATTAATCTTCGTCTTCGTCTTTTCTTTCGGCAGCTGTAGCAGCGACAACCTTATCAGTTACGTTCTGAGGAGCAGCTTCATAACGATCGAAATCGATAACGTATGAGCCTCTGCCCTTAGTCATGGAACGCAGCTCAGTTGCATACTTCAGCATTTCAGCCATTGGAACTTCAGCATCGATTCTGGCTTCGCCATCTTCTGTTGAACCGGTATCCATGATCATGCCACGTCTCTTGTTGAAGTCACCGATGATATCACCAGTGTATTCTTCCGGACAGATAACTGTGACTTTACCGATCGGTTCAAGCAAGATCGGGTTAGCCTTCGGAATACCAGCCTTGAAAGCCAGTCTGGCAGCCGCTTCGAATGAGTTAGGTTTTGAGTCAACTGGGTGGTAAGATCCATCATACAGTGTAGCTTTGACATTAACGACTTTGCATCCTGCTAACGGACCCTTTGCCATACAGCCTCTTAAACCGGCTTCAACGGATGGGAAGTAGTTCTTAGGAACAGCACCGCCGAATACTTCTTCAGCGAAGACCATTTCTTCTGAATCAGGATTTGGTTCAAATCTTACCCAGACATCACCATACTGACCGGCACCACCGTTCTGTTTCTTATATTTGCCCTGAACTTCAGATTTGCCTCTGATTGTTTCACGGTACTGAACTTTAGGTTCCTTAAGAGCGATTTCAACTTTGTATCTGCTCTTCAGCTTGCTGACAACAACATCGATCTGCTGATCACCGACAGCGTATAATACCTGCTCGCCAGTTTCGCCATTTCGAACGAAGTTCAGCGACTTGTCTTCGATCAGGACTTTCTTTAAAGCATCAGACATCTTGTCTTCATCGTCTTTGGTCTTTGGTGATACAGCTACACCCAGCATCGGTCTAGGATATTCAATATCTTTCAATACGACTTTCTTGTCCTTGGTGCACAAAGTATCATTAGATTCTGTAACAGCCAGTTTAGTTAAAGCGCCGATATCACCGCATGATAATTTAGTGACCGGCAGCTGCTGTTTGCCGCAGATGACAAACAGACCGCCAGCTTTTTCAGGCTGATCTTTCTTGGAGTTATATAAAGGAGTAGCAGCAGTCAGACAGCCAGACATTACTTTGACATAAGAGATCTTGCCTACGAAAGCATCGACAACAGTCTTGAAGACCAAAGCAGAGAATGCTTCAGAATCATCAGTCTTGAGTTCAACGCCATTGGCATCAGTAACGGTACCGTTATCGCAATAAACCGGGCAGTTTTCCTTCAGGAAATCGAGAATCTGGGAAATACCCTGTGAATTGACAGCGCTGCCGGCAAAGACCGGTTTGACATCGCCTGATTTAAGCGCAAGCTTAAGACCCTTGGCAGTTTCTTCCGGAGTGAAAGCTTCACCTTCAAAGAATTTCTCCATCAGTTCATCATCAGCAGAAGCGATAGCTTCAGCGATCTGATCGTAATGAGGATTGCCGGAATCATCAAGCACTTTATTTGAACCAGTCATCTTGTGACCGTCCATAACAGGAACTTCAAACGGAACAACGGAAGTACCGAATTTAGCTCTCAGTTCATCAACTGTCTTTTCGAAATTAGCGTTATCATCATCAATCTTGTTAATGAAGAAAACGATTGGGATAGCATTCTTCTTGCACAGCTTGACTGCATTTTCCGTACCGGATTCAACGCCATCCTTAGCTGATACAACGATAACAGCCAAATCAGCAGCTGCTGCACCGGAAACCTTTTCACCTTCATAGTCCAGATATCCCGGAGTATCAATGAAATTGATCTTGGTGTTCTTCCATTCCACCGGTGCAAGTGCCGTAAAGACAGACAGACCTCTTTTGGCTTCTTCCGGATCATAGTCCATCGTGGAAGTGCCATCAGTAGTCTTGCCCATACGGTCAATAGCTTTAGTCAGAAATAACGAAGCTTCTACCAAAGCAGTTTTACCAGAACCTGAATGTCCCAGTAATACGACATTTCTAATGTCTTTTGCTGAATAATCTTTCATAACTTTCCCCTTCTATTTCAATAAGTTAAGCAGCTCTTCACTGCCGTTTTCCCGAACATAATTATACGCAGTTTTGCCGGCATTATCCTTAACACTCTTATCAGCCCCTCTGTTAAGCAGATAGATTGCCAGATCTGTGTATCCGCCATAGCTGGCTCTCATCAGACAGGTACAGCCCTGATTGTCACGTTTATTGACATCAGCACCCTTAGCCAGCAGATAATGTATGACACCAACCTTAAAGGCTGTAACAGATTCCATCAGTGCCGTTCTGCCCTTGCTGTCAGTCGCATCAAGATCTGCTCCTGCTTCAACCAGACATTCAACAACGGCCTCTTCTCCTTGAAATGCTGCCCGCATCAGAGCTGTTCTGCCATCATTGTCATGAGAATTGACTTCACAGCCTGCATCCAGCAGTTTCTGGCAGATCGATACATAACCATGCTTTGCTGCACCCATAAGCGCCGTATCATTGTTTTTATCTCTGGCCCTGACATCAGCACCAGCTTCAATCAGCTTATCAACGATCTCTTCATAACCTCTTTTGGCCGCTCTCATCAGACCGGTCCTGCCATCACCGTTCTTACAGTTCGGATCGGCTCCTTCATTAAGAAGTCTGTTGACTTCCTCAAGTTTTCCGGAACTGCAGGCTTCCAAAAGTGCTGCGTTTTGTGTTTGATCCATTGCAATAACCTCCTTATCAAACAAATAAAAAAGTGAACGCAAAGCAACGTCCACTTCAAAAGTCTATTTTAAGAAAACCACAAGTAAAGAGCAATTTACCCCTAAGACAGTATTCTCCTTATTTGTTAAAGTTCTCATATTATTAAACGTACCTTACCTATCAATAATTTTACCTTCTAAGCAACTCCGTTTCAAGTAAATACCTTATGTAAATATTTTCATAGTTTTAAAGTCGCAACGACCTCTTTGTAATCAGGCATCTTGTTTCTGATGATGTCATAAAAACGTTTTGAATGGTTTGGGATGAGGAAATGCGTCATCTCATGAATCATGATGTATTCCAGGCATTTTAAAGGATAATGAACCAGATAGGAAGAGATGCAGATCAGATTCTTTCGTGTATAACAGACACCCCATTTGGAAGTCATGATCCGGCATTTAAGATCCGGGATCAGGTCATAACCGTAATCTTCCAGGAAATACAGATACTTGTTCAGGAACTGTTCTGCCCTTTCAAGCAGATACTTATCCAGATAATGATAAAGGTATTTTATCCCAGCCTCACCATCATCAGGATAGACAAGATAGATAGTGTCATCAACAACTGCAACTTTCTTTCTGCCTGTTGATCTGACCAGTCTATATGGCTGATCAAAAAGGTAGAAAGTATCACCGCCTTTATAAAGTCTTGTCACTCTGCTTTTATAGACATTGTAGTCATAGACTTTATAAATCCAGTCTTTTTTCTGTTCGATAAAACGGTAGATCTGATACTCAGGCATCCTTAACGGTGCAGAAGCAACGACCTTGTTTCCCTCTAATCTGAGATACAGATTCTTTATCTTTTTACGTCTGATTTCAACATCAAACCTGATTCCTTTTATTTCCAGCACAACATAATTCTAACATTGAAATAGACTTGATTATCTGCTAGAATTATAAGCACATGGCGGACGTGGTGAAGTTGGTTAACACACCAGATTGTGGCTCTGGCATTTCGTGGGTTCGAGCCCCATCGTTCGCCCCA
>CADCOR010000110.1 GCA_902803055.1 uncultured Erysipelotrichaceae bacterium | reverse complement strand
GCTGTCGGCGGTCTGCTTTCCGGTTTACTGAATGTTGGTGCCTACACGGGTGGTCCACCAAACCTCTTTACCTTCCCGATGTTCATCAACCCGGCACCGGTTCCAGATCCACTGGCTGACCTTAAGGGTATTATCCTGTGCGTAATCGTTTCTTCGATCGTTACCTTTGTAGCTACACTCTTCCTTTACAAGGATGAAAAAGCTGCTGAAATCGACGCCAAGGATTAATTGAACAATGGCTAAATTTCCTGACAATTTCTTATGGGGCGGCGCAACATCCGCTGCCCAATGTGAAGGAGGCAGATGTGAAGACGGCAAAGGCCTGTCGCATCTTGATTATGTCTATTATCGGGGTGAAAAAGCCTTCTGCAACTTCATGCTTCAAAACGACTATAACTATGCCAGGGAACATGAGTCTGAACTGAATTTTCCTAATCGCCGCGGAATAGATTTCTATCATCGCTATAAGGAAGATATTGCCTTGCTGGCGGAGATGGGTTTCAAGTCATTCCGCATGTCGGTATCCTGGACCAGGCTATTCCCGACAGGACTGGAAGAAACTCCGGATCCCAAAGGAGTGGAGTTCTATCACAACGTCTTCAGAGAACTGCGGGCAAACGGAATTGAACCGATGGTGACCATGATCCATTATGAACTGCCGATCATTTTTGTCGACAGATATAATGGCTGGATCTCTCCGGAAGTCATACCGCATTGCTTCAGATATCTGAAGTTCCTGATCGATGAATACAAGGACGAAGTCAAATACTGGCTGACCTTCAACGAGATCAATATGGTTACTGCCGTACCATTCTTGGGCGGCGGTATCCTGCTTGATCGGGATGGTGATATCGCAGCCGGCGGTCCGCCTGGCAAACCAGGTACAGCACTTCCGCCTGAGCTGATCCATCGCTGGGACAATCTGGCACATCAGGCTCTGCATCATCAGTTCATTGCCAGTGCCATGATCGTGAAGTATGCGCATGAAAATGCTCCGCAATGCATGATCGGCAACATGTTCAATCTGCATCATCTCTATCCGGAGACACCTTCTCCAAATGATGCTTTCAGAGCTCATGAAGAAACGGAGTTCAACATGTTCTTCTGCGATGTCATGGCGAAGGGTTATTATCCGGAATGGATCTTATCCTACTACCGTAAAAATGATATCGATATCAAATGGTATGAGGGTTATGAAAAGATCCTCTCAGAAGGCAAGGTTGATTTCATTTCACTGAGTTACTATCTGTCCTCGATCGTGACTTCCGACCCTGAGCGTCAGGAAAGAATCGGCTCCTTCATCAGAAGGATGTCCAATCCTTATCTGGAGACCAGTGAATTCGGCTGGCAGATCGACCCGACAGCTTTGCGTATCTCACTCAATGAATTAAGAGACAGATTCAATCTGCCGATCTATATCGTTGAAAACGGCATCGGTGCCTTTGAGAAACCGGATGAAGAAGGCAAGATCCATGATGATTATCGGATCTCCTATCTGCGCAGTCATATCAAGGCCATAGCGGAAGCAATCGGCGATGGTGTCAAAGTTATCGGCTATACACCATGGGGCTGTATCGATCTGGTATCATGTTCGCTGGTATCGATGTCCAAGCGTTATGGTTTCGTCTATGTCGATGCGGATGATTTCGGCAACGGTACTTATGAGCGTTCGCGCAAGGATTCATTCTACTGGTATAAAAAAGTCATCGCTTCCAATGGCGAAGACTTGGATTAACAGATCATATCAGATAACAGAGCAGGATTTCCTGCTCTGTTTATATCTTATTGTTTTTTCTGCGCGGGGTCGGACATGGCGATCCCGTTTCTTTTTAAGACGGTTCTGATGATTAGTGGTGAAACAAAATAGATCACAATGAAAGCAGCAATAAAACTCAAAACTTCGGACTTCAGCAGCATCGCTCCATAATTGAGTTTTGCCCCATGGGATGTAGCCTGATAATAGGCAACAGACACCATGATGAAGGTCATGATCGGTGAGTAGCACAGATCAGAGATAAATGTATCGACAAGTCTGTACATCACGCTTCCCTGCTTGAGATCCATTTTCTTTGTAAGGGTTTCACTGATCTTTCTGACCGGAATGATTCTGGTGAGGATCTGGCTGATCAGAAAGCTGACCAGGTAGCTGCTGATAAAAGCCGGCCAAGAGAATGTTCCGGAAGATATTAAGCCGACCATGGTCAGCACAAAGCCGATTGTCAGACCCATCAGCAAGGAGATTTCGTTTTCTATCTTTTTCATAGCTATTATTATCTTAACAAAGGATGTGAAAGCGGCACAACATGATGAAAGAATACCGCTATAATAATATCGATGAAAGTATTGAAAGTTGCCGCAGCCATCATTGAAAAAGGTGAGCAGATCTTGATCGCCCGCAGACTGAAGGGTGATTTTGCGGGTCGCTGGGAATTTCCCGGCGGCAAATATGAAAAAGATGAGTCTGGGCAAGAGGCGATAAAAAGAGAGATCGAAGAAGAGTTTGATGCGCAGATAAAAGTTGAAAGATATCTCTGCACCATAGAACACGACTATGATTCCTTCCATCTGTCGATGGACTGTTATATATGTTCATTATGCGATGAGAAACTGGTTCTGCATGATCACTCGCAGATCAGATGGATCAGTATTGATGAAAAGGATGTTGACTGGCTGCCGGCTGATCGAAAAGTGATTGAAGCATACAGAGAAGACGCAAAGAGGAGAAAAACGATGTGGCATGAGATACTCAGAAAAAAACAGGCTTTAAGCAGGGAAGAGTGTATCGAGATCTTAAAGAAGGAACTAAGAGGAGTCTTATCTGTAAATGGTGATGATGGCTATCCTTATGGCATGCCGCTGAATCACTACTACAACGAGGAAGATGACTGTCTTTATTTTCACAGCGGGAAGATCGGCTATAAAGTCGACTGCTTTAAAAGAGATGATAAAGCCAGTTTCTGTGTCATGGATAAAGGCTTTTACAAGGATGACGACTGGGCTTTGAATATCAGAAGCGTGATCGTCTTTGGCAGAATTGAGATCATTGAAGATGAAAAGGTGATTGAAGATATCTGCAGGAAGCTCAGCTATAAATTCACCTCGGATGATAGCTACATCGCCGAAGAGATCAGACGCTCTTTAAGCAGGACGCTGCTGTTCAGGCTGCGCATCGAACACATGAGCGGCAAGATCGTCAATGAGAAATAATACAAAGAAAAACATAATCCCGGAACATCTTCCGGGATATTTGTCATATGGATGATAAATGTTAAAATGTGACTATAGGTAGATAGATGAATATTATTCATTTCATTGAAAAAATCTTTTTTATCGAAATCGAATTCCTGGAAAAGATCTCTTTGCCATATTTTTTAGTTATCTATCTGATCGATGTCATCTGTATCTGCCGTCTGTGCAAGCAGTTCAAGGAAGAGACCTGGCAGGCTTTCATTCCTTTATACAACTGGCGCATTATCTTTAAGTACTGCTGGAATGAGCAAGCTTATCAGCAGCATGTCCTGCTGGAACTGCTGAACATTCTGATCCCAATGGCATATGAGAATTTTCTCATGCACGAATATATTGAACTGTTTCTGCTTGTGCTGGATCTCATCATTGCGATCACGGCAATAAAACACTGTATAGAGACCATGACTTTTCTGCTGAAGTCATTTGGTTATGAAAGCAGATGGTATCGGGTGGCGATGTTTTTTTCAATCTGCCGCTGATCATCTGCGCTTTTGGAGGCAACAGATATCTGTATAATGCTTCGCTCGCTGAAGAATCGGAGGATAAAGAAGATGCTTAAGAAAATGATGATCGTGTTTATGTTTGTGCTGCTGCTGGCTGGATGTGCCGCTGAGAAAAAGCAGGAGCAGAACATCAATGCGGAAACCCTGACTTTCCATGGTCTGCACATGCCTTATGGCGGTTTAGGTGAGATCAAACTGCAGGAAACAAATGATCTCTCGGAAGAAGAAGTCGCTGAAGTCAATCGCGCGATGCGAGCCTATTCGCCTTCCAGCAATACTCCTTTAATCAACAACGCGAAAGAGTTCTATTACTATTCACAGCTGGGCAAGGATGAGAAAGATATCTATGATGCTTTGATGATGCTGGTGGAAGATCCGGTCGATCCCAACAATGTCATCATGTATTCAACAGAGATGGATCTCAACTCTGATGAGTTTTTAGGCAAGCTGCGTCTGGCTTATTATTCTGTCTTATATGATCATCCGGAACTGTTCTGGCTTTATAACGACATCAAGGCATCAGTGATGTTTGGTACTTCCGATAAGCCATCTTCACCGGGCTTTAACGATATCTATTTCTATTTTGAAAAACCATATGAGACTTTCCGTGAAGATGTTGAGAAGTTCAATAAAGCTGC
>CADCOR010000109.1 GCA_902803055.1 uncultured Erysipelotrichaceae bacterium | reverse complement strand
GTAATGCAGATCTATCTGCGGCTTTTTCTTTTTCAATCAGTTCGTTGATATATCGACCGATCATTCCCGAACATGAGTACGTCTTTTCTTTCGCTCTGCTTGATTTATCTTTTCATAAGCACCGGGATCAGATCAAATGGATCTTTGAAAGTCTGTGCTTCGATTACTGCTTTCATCCTCGCGAGTTCATCGTTTACTGAAACGGCTGTTTTATCTGGATCATCGGTGTAGTTTCCAAGACGGCCGCCAATGTATTGTCCATCCCGGATCCCGAGGAACTGTTCTTCCATCTTTGTGTCAAAATGTCCAAACGCTGCATATAAGCCGACAGCATCTGCGATCAGTTCATCTCTGATAGGATCAACATCGTCCGGATACAGCCGGCGGCAGATCACATGGGTCAGTTCGTGATATCTGCGGATCGTATCAGAGTACTCGAGCCATTTCTCATCTGATATGCCTACTGCGTTTGCCTCAACATTGCTGTAAGGACCACGGGAGAGGATCACCAGCATATCCGTATAATTTTCCTTGACTGATATGAATCTTTTGAACTCTGCTGAGTGTTCAGACTCCGGGTATTGGGATAAGTGCTTTTTGATTCGCGGCCAGTTGAACACCGTCAGCATGGCTGCACCCTGAGTATCCGGGATCAAGGCCTCCGGTCCTTCCTTTGCGGCCATGAAGCCTCGCATGACAAGCGTGAAGTCTTTTCTGTTCCCCAGTGTGATCACCTTAACCGGACCGGCAGGAGTCTCAACTGTTTCCATGCGATCGTGCACGTCTCCCGTGTAGTGAGAAAGACTGTTATCAGCCGGTTCCTCACCCTGCAGGAAAACACGTCTGTAAACATCTTGCGAATCGCTGTCCGGATTCAGACACAGTACCGGATATTCTTCAGCCAGATCTTTTATCACATTTAAATCACTCATTTCTCAGCCTCTTTCCTTGCAGAAAACATTCCCCATATCTGTTTCCGCTTTTGCTGTCTTAATTATATCTGAGCCCATTTTCCTTTGAGAATAATTGTCATCTGCTGCAATTGTTTAGAAAACCAAACACGAAAATCCGATATAAAAAGCTCCGATTTTATTTCAGAGCTTTATCTTTCTTATTACACTTTGTATATACTATTCAAAGTCAGTGACATTGCGCCAGTAGTCGCAGTACAGACAAGGAACCGCCTTGCTGCCGAAAGCTTCAAACTTTCTCAGCACTTTGCTTTCATAACCCGCATACTCCGCCAGAATTGCCTGTTTGACAAATTTCTTTTTGCAGAACTTGCATGTCTTGCCATTAAGTTCATCAAGTACCGCATAATAGCTGGCCAGTCTGGAGCCGCCGCCGCTGATCTTTTCTGTTTCCAGATCTTCAATCATTTTACTGCCTTCATTCATTTTGATATTTTTGTCTTCTTCCATCGTAAAATATCCTCCTATATATAATTAACGATTTATGAATTAAGCTTTTCAATTATTATGATACGCCATTGTCTGCGTTTAGAAAAAGTCGGTGACCTTTCTATTGCAGAGGTTTAACATCTTCCAGCTTGGCCTTTTCAAGTTCAGCTTCACTGATGCAGCCGTTGTTATACATCGTAGACAACACCCATTCCTGTCTTTCCTTAGCCAGCTCATAGCCATCAGAGAGCTGATAGATAGCTGGCGCATTCGGTATCCCTGCCAGCATCGCTGCTTTGCCTAAAGACAGATCGTTGGCCTTTTTTCCATAGTAGCCATCTGCCGCTTGCGCTATGCCCCAGAAGCCATCGCCATAGTAGTTCATATTCGCATATAAAGCAAAGAGCTCTTGCTTGGAATAGTTTTTCTCTAAAGCTTCCATGATGAAGATCTCAGCGATCTTGTATTCAAGAATGCCGATCTTGCCTTCAAGGTAGAGGTTCTTGGCAATCTGTTCGGAAATCGTCGAACCCCCTTCGATCAGATCACGGGCTAAGAAGTTGTGATAGATGGCTCGAAACAGCGCAATGAAATCATAGCCTTTGCGGGTAAAGAAACGTTTATCTTCAACGGAAATCACCGCATTGACAAAGTCTTCGTCGATATCTTCAAACTTCACAAAGTCTTCTGCCTTCGTGTATTCCTCGACCGCTTTTGCCAAAGGCTTTTCTTTGAGCCTTTCCTCATAGCAGCGATAGCCCTTATATAAGAGTGTTCCTGTCAGGCCACAAAGAAGCACCAACAGGAACACGATAACTGTAATAAGTTTTTTTCTCATTCAAGATTGAGCCGGCGATCTAAGATATACCAGGTGATCGCTGAATAGATCGCGGTGAATAATACCGGAACCAGATACCAGAAGATATTTCTGAACGGATCACTGTAGCGGCTCATCGTGACAAATATCTGAATGATCGAAGAACGCACTGAGGAAACGATCACAAAGAAGATGACCATGACCAGTTTCTGATACTTGTCAAACAGATGTGCGACCGCAAAGCCGGCATAGATCAGAGTGATCGAAGAGATCATTTCCAGGGTAATGATCAGCCATACTCTCAGCATCGCAAACAGTACATCCTTGTCGATCAGACCCAGTGCTTTGATCGCTTCTTCGATGAACTCTCTGACACCTTCAATGCTGCCCATGAACAGACCCATGATAAGGAAACAGACCAGCAGCAGCAGACCTTCAAACAGACCCCAGATCAGAGCGTTTATTACTTTAGCTATGATGTGGGTTGCCGTATCGACCGGC
>CADCOR010000108.1 GCA_902803055.1 uncultured Erysipelotrichaceae bacterium | reverse complement strand
CCTTACCATATCTCTTTGGATGAGAGATATCTGTATGAAAAACCTTCAGATAAGATCGGAGATAAATAATAACGCACCTTCTGCCTGCCGACATGATGAGCGGATGTTGATAAAAGAGATAAAAAAACTGCCGGATCATACCAGCAGTTTTTGTTTCAGTAAACCAGGTTCGTCTTCTTAAGGATCTGTCTTTTCTCATAATCCTTAAGCATACTTTTATCTGATTTAAGCAGGATATACATACCTGCATACATGACGATCGTCATTGTTAATAAGATCATTTTTGATACCTCACTTTCGTACAGAGATCTCTGTACATTTTTATTTTGGGACGTAAAAAAAGAGTTTTCAAGGCTTTTGAACTATGAAATCGATTACAGTCTGAATGTAATCGTTTACCTCTTTCAGGCGATATTGTATTTATTAAAAAATCCGTTTAAGCGAACTGTTTATCTGTTTTACTTGGATAACTTTTTACATTCAGAAAAAAGATATGATCTGATGATTTGAAGCAGTGATTGAAGGATGAAAATGCAGATCAAATCAATATATTATTCCTTTCAGGTAATGTATATTAATGTTAGGAGGAGTTAACATAATGAGTAACTTATTTGATTTATCCGGAAAAGTTGCGCTGGTAACGGGTGCTTCATCCGGTTTAGGCGTCCAGTTTGCGAAAGCATTAGCCAGACAGGGCGCTGATGTCGCGATCTGTGCAAGAAGAGTTGAGAAACTGGAGGCTGTCAAAAAGGAAGTTGAAGCCCTTGGCGTTAAAGTATTCTGCACAAAATGCGATGTTACTGATAATGCTGATATCACCAGAATGGTAAATGAAGTTGTTGAGCACTTCGGCAAGATCGATATCTTAGTCAATAATGCCGGTGTAGGCGATGCCTCTCCAGCTGCTGAGATCACTGATGAGACCTGGCGTAAAGTCATCGGTACCAACCTCGATGCGGTCTACTTTGTAGCCAGAGAAGTCGGTAAAGTCATGATCAAGAACGGCTATGGCAAGATCATCAACATCGGTTCTCTGCATTCAGAAGTTGCGATGCTTCCTTGGCCGGTCCCAGCATATGCGGCTGCTAAAGGCGGCGTTAAGATGCTGACAAAGGCTCTGGCTGCTGAATGGGCTAAATGCGGTATTACTGTAAATGCTATCGGACCAGCTTATTTCAATTCCGAAATGACTGCCGGTATCACTGAAAGCGATGCTTTCACACCGATCGCTGCTGCTTACATTCCAATGGGCAGACCTGGTAAAGAAGGTGAACTTGACGGTGCTCTGATTTACTTTGCATCTGATGCTTCATCTTATACAACCGGTCAGCTGCTTTGCGTTGATGGCGGCTGGACAACAATCTAAAGTAAGATAATTCATAGATCTGTTAAGAACACCTTCTGTACAGCTTAAGTGCAGGAGGTGTTTTTTCGATTGATATAATTTAGATACAGATGGCCTTCACAAACAGTGCGAAAAAGAAGATAACGATATGCTTAGTCATAACTGATGAAATAGACAGGTCTTTTTCTGAGTTAGAATATTGTTAAGGACACTTCGTTATAAGGGGCGCAAATATGTTGTATAAGCAATTCAATGAGGATACCAGAGTTAAGATTCCAGCGACTTTTCAGCTGTTAAGACTTGGCTATAACTATCAGTCCATGAGTGATGCGGACATTGATTTCAATAGAGTTACAAGATAACAACTTTATCAGCTGAGTTTCCAGAAAAAGATCGAAATAGGATCAGTCGGCAGAGCCTTCGTTATGGACGACGATCTGATTGTAAGGGATCGAGATGCCTTCTTCATCGAAGCGTTTCTTGATGGCCAGTTTTAGACCGCGCTGCACTGCAAAATGATTGCGGCCTTTGGCTTTTAGATAGATGCTCATCGTCACAGCACTTTCATCAAAGGAGTTGATGGCCATGACGTTCGGTTTATCATAGCAGATGGTCTTGTTGGCTTCGTAATATTTATCAGCTACATCTTTAAGGATGCCGATCAGTCTTTCGCTGTCTTCTTCATAAGGAGTCGGTACATCAACGACGGCCATATTGAATTTGCCGGAATAGTTGATGACGGTCTTGATCTGGCCATTGGGAATGATGATCTTCTCACCTTTCCAGGATTCAAGATAGGTACAGCGCATGGCGATGGCGGTAACTGTTCCGTTGTAATCATTGATCTGAACAAAATCACCTACATTGAACTGTTTTTCAAAGATGATGAAAGCTCCCGCGATCAGGTCAGATATGATGCTTTGCGCACCTAAAGAGATGACAAGTGCTCCCACTCCTGCCGCGGTAATGACATTAGACAGGACCGAACCAAAGCCCAGATAATTAATGATCAGACAGAAGGCAATAAAATAGACCGCGTAGCGTGAAAAACTGCGCAGCAGCGTCATATATGATATAAAAGAACGGGCTTTCGGATCATCTGGCATTTTACTGGCTCGGGAAATGCCTCTGGAAGTGAAAGCGGAAATGATCTTCATGATTATTGAACATATGATCAGAACAACAGCGATGAAGATCAGATCTTTAATCAGAACATTGATATTGAATTTGAGGGAATCTAAAATTTCTTCCCAGTTGATCGTAGTATTCATAATATTAGTTTAGCAAAAAGGCAAGATATAGGAACAGTCAAGAAACAGAACCGTGATGAACACGATCTTAAAGATCTCGCGAGAAGAAAGAAAAAGAGTTTTTTCTGGTATAAAGATGTAATTGCCAGCAACGGCATAGACATATAAGAAACAGAGGCTTACTAATTGTAAGCCTCTGTTGTTAACAGCCTTTGCGATCCAGACTGCAGGATTGCTTTTCGAAGATCGTTGATTTTGGAACGACGATCTCATAGCCATGTTCTGTCAGCCAGTTTTCCCAATCGATGCGGACTCTGTTTTCTTCATCGATGAAAGCCGGTAAACCGATGTCGTTTATCTGCTTGAGATGATCAAACACCGGTTCTCTGTCACGGATAGCCAGAAATGCGCCAAGATTTGAAAGACTTTCCAGGACATCGACGAATTCATATTCAACGTTGTTGCGATCAAGATTTTCCTTCATCACGACACAATAAGGACATTTCATATTTCCATATACTTTTATCATTTTACACAGCTCCTTTTCCTTCCTCATCTTATTTCAGAGAGAGACTTTTGGCAAACATAATGATCCCTGAGCATGGTTTAAGACAGCCACAGACAAAGATTTTATCTTAGTGAAGATAGAAGAAACATTATGAATAAGAGAAAAGTATTGAATATCATCATATTTCTGATCGTCCTGATCACCTGGCTCAGAATGGTCTTTGCGCCATCAGATGTGCTGCTGACAGCGAGAGGTCTGGCTTCACTTAAATACTTCACGGTCCTGTCAAATCTTTTCGAAGGTATTGCCTGTGTGATCTGGCTACTTAATGACAACGAAAAGATCAAATATGCAGCAGCTGTTTCAGTAACGCTCACGCTGATCGTGGTGCTGACTTTCTTAGGTCCGCTTTATGGTTATGTCGTGATGTTTGTAGGCGTAAGTTTCAGGATGCATCTGATCGTACCGGTGGCTGCTTTATTGGAAGTGATATTCTGGAGTAAAGCCAGTTTTGATCTTAAGGACAATCTGCTGGCCTGTCTGCCGATGGGCATCTATGGTATCTACTATATCGGCAACAATATCATCAACGGGATCGGAGAATGGCCTTTTACCAATGACTGGTATGGTTTTCTCACCTGGGGCTATCCGATCGGCATAATGTTCTATACAATCATCCTGTTTGTTGTATTCCTGATCGGCTTTGCGATCAGAAAGATCAAGGAGAGACTTTAAAACAGCAGAAAAAGATGCGATTAGCTTAAAGCAAAAAAAACATAAAAAATTAAAAATTACCATTGCCACATCACTTATAATCATCGTATATAATAAAGTCATAAAAAGGAGAGACATATCATGGCGGTGAAAAAAAATGAACTGACGCTCGATGAACTTAACAATATAGCCGGCGGGAGAAAATTTTATGAAGAAGAATGGGATGATTATTATAATGCCAACAACGCTTTAAACAGCAAACTGAGACAATTGAAAACTCAGGGCAAGGCAGCAGAAGCGAGACAGATACGTCTGGACTGTGCAGACCTGTTTAATAAATGGATGGAAGACGTTCACAATTCTCCGGAAGGATCTGATCCGATCTCCTACAGAAGTTATATAGAACAGTATCTTGATTAATTAACTTGCGGAACTGTCCCGATAGCGGTTTAGTTTTAACGTAAAAAAGAACAGTATACTACTTCCTGAAACTGTGCCGGACAGCACGCTGCAGCCAGAGATAAGAATATAACACAGCATGTCAGACATATCTGGACAGAATGTCTAATTAAGTTTGGAATGTAAGGAAGATAAAAAATGTTGATTTTTTATTGCCACACTTTCCAAAGATCCGTATAGATTAATGCAGGAGGGTAATGAGAAATCAAAAAAATCCTGCAAAAAACAGAAAAAACTGTTGACAGACTATATAGCATTTGCTAATATAATAATTACCCAAAAGAAAATGAGGGTGGAAATGTTTCCCTAAAGAAACATTCAAATCATGGGGTGTGTAGCTCCATGACCATATGCCCGTAGCGCAAAAACGGGCACCTAAATGCGGGGATTTGCGACCCGCACCTATATGCCCCACCGAAAAGTGAGGCACCTATATGCGGGACTGGTACCCGCACCTATATTCCCGCCGCAAAAGCGGGAACCTATATGCCCGCCCGTACAGGCAGGCACCTAAATCATGGGGTGCAAGCTCCATGACCAAATGCCCGTAGCGCAAAAACGGGCACCTATATGCCCCACCGAAAAGTGAGGCACCCATATGCGGGACTGGTACCCGCACCCAAATGCCCGTAGCCCAAAACACGGGCATCTTTTTTTATGGTTTCCTTTATTCATTTTTTGAATAACACATCTGAAAATCTGTTTTAAGAAAACTTGAATAATATCAGAGTGATGATCCAGACGTTTCATGATATTACAGCGATAAATCAAAAAACCGTCACTGATGGTCAATGCAGCAGAATTCTGTGTTATCTGTCTGGAAAGAAAAAGCGTAAACTCAGGATCAGGTTTACGCTCTAGTGTTCATGTCCGTATCTTTCTTTAAACTGTCAGACGCAGATCTCTTCATCCCTTTGATAAACAGAAACAAAGAAAGAGTAAAGAGGATAAGCGCAGGATGATCAGGAACTTTGATCAGGATGCGATCGGTTAAGATGACTGCTGATAGAAGAAGAAAGGCTGTTAAGATCATTTCATTCATAACGATCAGCTCATTTTTTTATCAGCAGCCTTCTTTTGAAGTCTCTGATCTTCGTGGCATAACGACCGGTAAAGATAACACCAAGGATGATCATGCCAAAGGCGGCACCAAGGCCAAAACTGCCGATGGCTTCGTATGGGGCCGTTTCATTTAGCCCGAGTGCAGTTATGATCAGAAAGATGATAAAGCCAAGCAGTCCGGCAACAAAAAGCCAGTGCATCCTGAATAAGAGCCTCTCTTTTTCTCCATTGCTGTAGTCGGCGACCTGTAATACTGTTTCTTTTAATTCTTCGTTCATGCGTTCACTTTTCCTTTCTCCGTTCAATAATTCCCTGAGATCAACAGCATAGAAGTCAGCAAGTTCTATCAGGATATCGAGGTCGGGTGTGTTGAAGCCCGTCTCCCAGCGGGAAACGGTCCTCCTTGCAACGTTGAGCTGTTCAGCCAGCTGTTCCTGTGTCAGTCCTTTTTCTTTGCGCAGTTCCTGAAGGAAACTGCCGATTTTGATGAGATCCATGTGTTGGGCTCCTTTCTGCTTTCAGCATACGGCTTATGATGTATCTATAACAGGACACAAAGTGAGCAAAGGTCTTTGAGACATGATGTGTCTCTTTCTGTTTAGTTAGTTCAACAAAACAATTTTGCAGTATAATTATGACAATTGTATATGAGATAATTATATAAAGAGTTGTGACTTCAGAATAATAAGTTATAATTTCAGGCATAAGACGAGGCAACTTAATGAACAGATATGAGTTTTCAGCTGAAAAGAGATCGGCGCTGGAGAACCTGCGTCAGGCTTTTGCTGTGTACCAGTTCATAGATAAGCGCGTCGTCACGCTGCTGCTTTCAGATGGCTTCCTGGAACTGTTCGGTTATGAAGATCGTGAAGAAGCAGTTGACGATATGGACAATAACATGTACAAGGATACTCATCCGGATGATGTGGCCAGGATCGCCGATGCAGCACTGCAGTTTGCGACCAAAGGCGGCAAGTATGAAGTCATCTACCGGACAAAAGCGAAAGACGACATCGGCTATAAGATCGTCCATGCCCGCGGTGAACATGTCTTCACTGAAGACGGAACAAGGCTTGCCCAGATCTGGTATACCGATGAAGGAACTTATGTCGATGAGCTGAACCTGAATATCGGTGATATCAGCAGGACTCTCAGCAATACGCTTCATGAACTGAGCAGCATCAGCAATAACCGTTATGATCTTTTGACCGGTCTGCCTGATATGAATTATTTCTTTGAGCTGGCAAATGAAGGCAAGACGATAATTCTGGAAAAAGGCGAACAGCCGATGATGCTGTATTGCGATCTCAAGGGCATGCGCTTTTTCAATACGAAGTACAGCTTTGCCCATGGGGATAAGATGCTGCAGCAGTTTGCCGAACTGCTTAAGAACGCTTTCGGTGAAAGCAGCTGCTGCCGTATCGGCAGTGACCACTTTGCGATCATTACGGAAGAAAAAGGGCTGGAAGAAAAACTTAAGAAACTGTTTGATGAATGGCAGGCACAGTGTGATGAACTGCCGGTTCATATCGGCATGTACAGGAGCCGCGGTGAGTCGATCCATGTCAGTGTCGCTTTAGACAGAGCCAAGCTCGCCTGCAATTCCAT
>CADCOR010000107.1 GCA_902803055.1 uncultured Erysipelotrichaceae bacterium | reverse complement strand
GGTCTCAAGTGCGGCGGTTCCGATGGCTTGAGCGGCATTTCCGCCAATCCGTGCGTCGGCAAGTTCTCCGACATCCTTATCAGCAAGGGCGGCACTACGATCCTTACGGAAGTACCGGAGATGTTTGGTGCTGAACAGCTGCTGATGAACAGAGCGATCAATGAAAAGGTCTTTGAAAAGACCGTTGCCTTAATCAACAACTTCAAGGATTATTTCCGTTCCAACAATCAGACGATCTATGAGAATCCTTCCCCGGGCAATAAGAAGGGCGGCATCTCAACATTAGAAGATAAGTCCAACGGCTGTGTACAGAAATCCGGTTCGGCGGCTGTTGTCGATGTTCTGGAATATGGTGATCGGGTAAGTGAAAAAGGTCTCAATCTTTTAAGTGCCCCAGGCAATGACCTGGTTGCCTCAACAGCTTTAGCAGCTGCCGGTGCGCATATCGTCTTATTCACAACCGGACGCGGCACACCGTTTGCTTCGCCGGTACCGACGGTGAAGATCTCTTCCAACTCGACGATCTATGAACGCAAGAAGAACTGGATCGATTTCAATGCCGGTGCTCTGGTCGATGATGAGAATCTCGATCTCGATACGATCGGACAGAACCTCTACGAGGCTGTCGTTGCGGTCGCTTCGGGCAAAAAAGTCAAAGCTGAAGAAGAAGGCTACCACGATCTGGCCATCTTCAAGAAGGGTGTGACCCTGTAGAAAGGAATATCAATTATGGAATTAAGAACAGCCTGCAGTCCTAAGGATGCCAAGCATTATGATACTGACCGTTTAAGAGAAGAATTTCTGATTCAGGATCTATTCAAGGCCGACAAGATCAAATATGTCTATTCACATATCGACCGCATCATTACCGGCGGTGCCAAACCGGTCAAGAAGAAACTGAAGATCGAAGCTGGTGATGAACTTCGAGCCAAATACTTCTTGGAAAGAAGAGAGATGGGCATCATCAATATCGGCGGCAAGGGTACCGTTACAGTTGATGGTCAGAAATATGTGCTTGATTATAAAGACGGTCTTTATATCGGCCGCGGTGCCAAGAATATCACCTTAGAATCGGCCAGCGCCAAAAAGCCTGCCAAATTCTATTTCAATTCCACTCCGGCCCATACAGCCTATCCCACGGTACTGATCCATCCTGAAGACTGTGTGACTCAGGAGTTAGGTTCTTTAGCTACCTGCAATCACCGCGTGATCAGAAAATATATCCTGCCTGGTCAGGTGGAATCCTGCCAGCTGGTCATGGGCATGACAACTTTAGCTGAGGGCAGTGTCTGGAACACGATGCCTTGTCATACACACGATCGCCGCATGGAGGTCTATCTCTATTTCGAACTGGGCAAGGATGATGTCGTCTTCCATCTGATGGGTGAACCGAGGGAGACCAGACACATCGTCATGCGCAATGAGGAAGCAGTCATTTCACCATCCTGGTCGATCCATTCCGCCAGTGCTACGCGAAACTATACTTTCATCTGGGGCATGTGCGGTGAAAACCAGGACTTCGACGACATGGATCATGTCGCGATGACGGATCTGCGTTAAGTCTTAATGAAAGACCTGTTATTCTCATTAAATATAATTCTGCCTATGGCCATTCTTATGGCCATGGGTTATCTTTTTAAGAAGATCGATCTGTTTGATGATAATTTCATCGCCAAAGGCAAGAAACTGTGCTTCTATGTGCTGCTGTCTTCTTCGCTGTTCAAGAATCTCTATGACACGAGCCTGGCACAGTTAAACATGAAGCTTGTCGTCTTTGTGGTGATCGCCATCCTGCTTGAGTATCTGAGTGCAAACCTTATTGCCAGAAAGCTGAGCGATGAGCGAAAAAAGATCGGGGTGATCGTGCAGGGAGCGATGCGCAGCAATTATGCCTACATCTCCATCCCGCTTGCTTCTTTGATGTTTTCCGATCCCGAGCTCTTGCAGACGACTACTTCCCGGATCTCGCTTTTATCGGCCTTTGTCATCCCTTTATTCAACATCCTGGCTGTCATTGCCTTGTCAAGGAGTGATGAGACCGGCCGCAAAAGCCTTCTTAAAAAGACAATCAGAAACATTCTGACCAATCCCTGCATCGATGCGATATTCGCCGGACTCATTGTCCTTGTCATAAGATTCATATTTCCGCAAAGCGCCTTTTTCATCAAAGACCAGCTTCCTTTCCTGTATAAGGTGCTCACATATTTTGCGCAGATGTCGACGCCTTTAGCGCTTCTGCTGGTGGGAGCGAGTCTGAGCTTTTCAAGACAGGAAAGCGACAGAAGGATCCTGCTTTGGGTTACAGCTTTGAAGAATCTGATCTATCCAGCGGTGATCCTGCTTGCTGCGGTGCTGTTTATGAGTTTTGAAACCACAGACTATGCGGTCTTAGCAGCTGTCTTTGGTGCACCGACGGCAATTGCGAGTGCCATCATGGCTTATCAGTTAAAGGCTGATGATAAACTGGCTAACGAAATCGTGGTCTATACGACTGTTTTCTCCAACTTCTCATTACTGCTTATCGTATTTCTCTTAAGAACAGGAGGACTTATATGAAACTTAATCTAGGCATCAGGGCTCATGATCTGCCC
>CADCOR010000106.1 GCA_902803055.1 uncultured Erysipelotrichaceae bacterium | reverse complement strand
TTCATGACTTCTTTCAGTTCATCAACTGAACTGGTCACGATCTTGGCTGCTTCTTCGAGCTCTTCAAGTGTCGGTTCATCGGTCGGATTTGCTTCTTCGGCATAAACCCGATATGAAAAACCCGTACACAGCAGCAGCAATATAACTACATAAGCAGTGATTGTTTTCCTTAACATATTGTTATCCCCTATTACACTTCATACATAATTATACAACCATAATAAAACCCAATATAATTAAGTTAGACAGATATAAATATATGAATAATAACGAGGAGACAACATGAACATTCTTTATGAATTTGAACACCGCTTTCTGCCTAACTGGGCTTATACTGTTCCGCAGTTCTTCAATGATCTGATCAACAACGGTGAAAAGATGACGCTGTATAATGCAGCGAAAAATGTCTATGAAAAGAATCAGCTGGAATTTCCTTTCAAGGAAGAAGATTTCGGCGGTTTCCATGGGCGGCTTGATGTTGATACATCCGTTATCGTGATGTGGCTTCCGCAGCCTCAGGAAGCGCCGATGTGCTACTGCTCAATGATCTTTATGAATACCGCCGATAACAGGATCGCTTTTTATACCCTGGAAAAAGGCACAGATCCGATCACAGGAAAAGACATGCAGTTTCTCTGCGGCTGGAATGAGAAAGGTGAACACCGGGAGTATGGCGCTTTCTATACGGAAAAGTTCAGACCCGGAGATATCTTCCTGATCCGCTTCTTCTACACGGTCTTCCGTGGCCTTAAGGATGTCAGAATTCCTGAGCAGCCAAAGGAACAAGGAGAAAACTGCAGAGTTTTAAAATGCCCGGCCTGTCAGAAGGAGATCATCTTTGATGCTTCGGATCTCAAGGATGGAGAGCAGCTTGTCATACTGTGCGGATACTGTCTGCGCTTATATCATCTGAAGTATGAGAATAATGATTTCATGATCTTGAACAAGATCAAGGAAGGATAATCATTTTTTGTAACTCATTTTAAACAGATTAGATTACAAAAAAGTGTCCGGCATAACAGGACACTTTTAATGCACGAATTATTCAGCTAGTGAGGCATAATAGGCTTCGAGTTTCGGTCTGGCTTTTTCATAGACCGACTGCAGTCTGGGATCAAATTGCGACCCCATGCCTTCCATGATTATCTTATCGGCTCTTTCAAAATCAAAGGCTTCCTTGTAGACACGCTTGGAAACCAGGGCGTCGTAGACATCGGCGATCGCCATGATGCGTGCTTCGATCGGTATCTGTTCGCCGGCGAGCTTTTCCGGATAGCCGGAGCCGTCCCATCTTTCGTGGTGGTAATGGGCGACATTTTCCGCGACCTTCTTGAAGGAATCATCATCAGTATGCAAGAGGATCTCGTGGATGACTTTCGCTCCTTCGGCCGCATGAGCCTTCATCTTTTCAAACTCTTCCGGGGTGAAGCGTCCCGGTTTTCTTAAGATGTCATCATCGACGGCGATCTTGCCTAAGTCATGCATTGGGGCAGCCTTGATGACATCTTTGCAGAACTCATCGGACAGATCGAGATTTCCTTCGTCAAGTATTTCATCGATCAGCAGTCTGACACCTTCTGAGGTTCGCTTGATATGTCCGCCGGTCGAATTGTCTCTGCTTTCGACCATCATTGCCATGCCCATGATCAGATTGTCGTGCATCTCGACGATGTGTCTGGTCTTGTCATCGACTTCCTTTTTAAGTGTATCGTTGTAGTTGTCCAGCAGTTTGATGTATTTCTTATTCGGCGTGTCATCGATGAAAGTGATGATGTAGCCGCGTTTCCATTTGCCGTCATAGAGATAGTTGACGTTGACGTTATAGAACTGATCATCTTCGAAGGAATCATCATCCGGTCCGTTGACCACATATACAAAGGTATTGTTTTCATTGTTCTGCCTGAAACTGTCAAGGAAATGTCTGATCTTGCGCTGTGATGGCTTATAGCCAAACAGTTCATCGATCGCTATATCATTGAGTTCCGGCACGAGATCCTTGGCGACCTGATTGCTGCCAAGATAGCGCAGATTGAAGTCAAAGGAGATATAGCCGACTTTCTGCTCCTGAACAAAGGAGTCGATTACCGTGTTGGATACATCATAGAGATTGACTCTGTATGCGATCAGCAGGTAGATGAGCTGAGCAAAAATATATCCTAACGGTACGAGATCAACAGAAAGATTGAAGACCTTGAGGATGATGAAGTAGTTTACGACACAGACGATATCAGGGAATATCAGCATGATCAGGATCCGGCGCGGGATTTCTTTTTTTCTGATCCAGGAATAGATTATCGTGATAATGCCGGTTATCAGATACAGACATACCAGAACATAGAAGACTGTATGCATGATACCGTATTCTTTGTGTAAGACCGGACGGGAACCGATCATTTCAAAGGAGACTTTGGTATAGAACCAGTCCAGATGGCCGATCGTCAATACTGATGCATAGACGATTGCACAGAAGGCAAACAGGACCAGCCGCAGATATTTAGGGACTTCGACCTTGCACAGGTTGAAGATACTGAAAACAATAAACAGCTGCAGAAAAGAGCCGCCGATATAGATGATCTGCTGGCCGATGATCGCAGCTTCAAGCGAGTGAGCCAGCGCTGAAAGCAGATAGCCCAGACAGGCGATCGGAATAAGCGTAAAAATGAGTGTGAAATTCACATCAAAATGTTTATGCCAGATGTATATGTATAAAGCAGCACACGTCAGTGATGCCGCAAAGATCATTCCATAATACAGTGCAAACAACTCATCTACCTCCTGTCTTTTTTATTTGATTCTGATCGTGATATTGCCGGTATCGGTCCTGATCTCGCATTTGCCGCCATCAGAAGACGCTGGGACATTGATCTTGCCGGTATCAGACTTGACTTCGAAAACCTTGCCGGAAAGAAGCGTTCCGTCTACCTTGCCGGTATCGGTCCTGACTTTGATGTTCTGGGCATCGGAATCGTTCAGTTCGATCGAACCGGTATCCCGGCGGAAATCAATATCACCTGAGGCCACGACGTAGTTCAGGATCAGTGATCCGGTATCGCCATCAGAAGTGAAGTCCTTGCATTTGACATTATCAAGGATGACTTTGCCGGTATTGGCTTTGATATTGAGGTCACCGCTTAAAGCGATGCGGTTGAGCTCGATCCTGCCGGTATCTGATTTAAGTTCCATGTCTTCGCCGCTGATATCGCTGATACTGAATTTGCCGGTATCAGACTTGATTGTGATATCGTTTCGTGCGCTGGAGAGCAGCTTTACATCGCCGGTATCGGTTGTAATGTCGATATTCTCAAACTGGAAGTATTTGTCAGTTTCGATAT
>CADCOR010000105.1 GCA_902803055.1 uncultured Erysipelotrichaceae bacterium | reverse complement strand
ATCACCAATACCCATCTGCAGGTGTGATGAGATCGGTTTTCCCGAGAGGATCGCGGCATTTTCCGGTTCTGCGACCCAGATCTCGATTTCGGGATTTTTCTGTTTAAGTACTTCACCGATACCGCTGATCGTACCGCCGGTGCCAAAGCCTGAGACAAAGCCATCGATCTGTTCAAGATCCTTTACGATCTCTTCACCGGTCTGCTTCTGAGCGATGACATTGGCGGGATTTTCAAACTGTCCCGGGACAAAGACAAAGGGATCTTCCTTGGCAGAATTGTCGACTATCTGCTGACACTTCTTTATGCATTCACCGATATTTCCTTCATCGTGGACCAGTCTGACCTGGGCTCCATACATTTCGATCAGTTTCCTTCTTTCAACGGAAACCGAATCGGGCATGACGATGACGACTTTATAGCCTTTGACAGCGCCGATCATTGCCAAGGCAATACCCTGATTGCCTGATGTACATTCAACGATCAGTGAATTCTCGTTTAAAAGGCCTTTGTTTTCGGCATCCGTGATCATTCCATAAGCAGTTCTGGTTTTGATCGAAGCACCGATATTCACGGCTTCGTATTTGACGTAGATCTCAGCAGAGTCTTCATCTGTCATTCTATTCAATCTGATTAAAGGCGTATGTCCGATCGCCTCAAGTGCGGATTTATATAACATCATTTAAAATATAGCATATTTATAAAAATAATAGAGCCGGAAATTTTTGTTATACTAAGATATAGATGAAAAAGCATTTGGCAAATATTATAACCCTTTCAAGGATAATCTCCTGTTTCTGTATGATCTTTACCGAAGCACTGTCTTATCCTTTTTATTATTTCTATATCTGGTGCGGTCTGTCCGATATACTGGATGGTTTTGTGGCGAGAAAACTGAAGATAGTCTCAAGCCTTGGTTCTAAGCTTGATACCGTTTCGGATCTGTTCTTATATGGAACGATGATGATCCAGATCATGCCTTATCTGAAAAGAGGTCTCAACAGCTTTATCTGGACGCTGATCTATACGGTCATTGCGATCCGTTTTCTGCACTACCTGTTTGTCTACCTTCAGCAAAGACAGCTCTCATCCCGCCATACGATCTTGAACAAGATCACCAGCGGCCTGATGTTTGGCCTGCCGTTTTTTGCCAACACCAGATATCTGCCTCATTATTCCTTATGCATCCTGGCTGTAGCCTACTGTGCCATGGGTGAAGAAATATGCTATACGATTAGACAGATGAGCAAAGGAGAAAAACATGCCATTTAGAAAAGACTTTTTATGGGGTGGAGCGACAGCTGCCAATCAGATCGAGGGAGCCTGGAAAGAAGACGGCAGAGGTCCGGCGCTGACGGATGTCACGACCGGTGCAGACGCTGATCATCCGCGCATCATTACCTATATCGATAAGGATGGCAAACCCGGAACACTGACGAGACTGCAAAGGCTGCCCGAAGGTGCTCATTACGCCTGTCTGGATGGCTATTTCTATCCCAACCATGACGCGATCGATTTCTATCATACCTATAAGGAAGATATCGCCTTATTTGCGGAGATGGGCTTCAAGACTTTCCGTATGTCGATCTCCTGGTCGAGATTATATCCGACCGGTATGGAAGAAAGACCTAATCCCAAAGGTGTGGAATTCTATCGGAATGTCTTTGAAGAACTCAGAAAGAACAATATAGAACCGTTAGTAACGCTGTGGCATTTTGATACACCTTTATATCTTGAAGAAGAGCTCGGCGACTGGAAGAACAGGGAACTTATTCCGCTGTTCGTGAAATTTGCGAAGACCTGTTTTGAAGAGTACAAGGGTTTAGTCAGATACTGGCTGACTTTCAATGAGATAAACAATACGATCAATTTCCTGCCGGAAGATATGGATGATTCCTATTATCAGGATGCTTACCAGCATCTCCACAACAAGTTTGTGGCTTCTGCCAAGGCAGTAAAGATCGGCCATGAGATCGATCCGGATAACAGGATCGGCTGCATGATCTGCGGCATTACCTACTATCCGCATACTGATGATCCGAAAGATATCCTGTTCAATCGTCACAAATGGGAAAAGGGCATCTTCTATTGCGGTGATGTGCAGTGTTTTGGCTACTATCCAACTTATGCACAGAGATTGTGGAATGAGCACAATGTCAAGCTCGATATAAGGCCGGAAGATCTTGAAGATCTTAAAGAAGGCACTGTCGATATGTATACCTTCTCTTACTACATGTCGCAATCTGTTACTACCCACAAGGGCGAAGAAGTCACCAGAGGCAATATGTCTACCGGTACAAGAAACGAATATCTTTCCTACTCCGACTGGGGCTGGGCATTTGATCCGGATGGCTTGCAGTATTATCTCGAGATGATCTACAACCGCTATGAAAGACCTTTATTCATAACCGAGAATGGTCTTGGTGCCTATGACAAGGTCGAGGAAGATGGTTCCATTCACGATGACTATCGCATCGACTACTTCCGCCGCCACATTGAAGCAATGAAGAAAGCAGTGGAAAACGGTGTCGATCTGCTGGGCTACACGACCTGGGGTCCGATCGATCTGGTTGCCGCTTAGACCGGTGAGATGCGCAAGCGCTATGGCTTCATCTATGTCGACAGATATGATGACGGCACCGGCAGCAATGCCCGCAGCCGCAAGGATTCCTTCTACTGGTATAAAAAGGTCATTGCCTCCAACGGCGAAGATCTCTCCTAGTACAGGAAAAGACAATTTAAAAGGATAGCTTGTGTTTGAACTATCCTTTTTTGTTGCATAAAATGATTTAATTCATGACTTCCATTGACAGTTCTGTACCGTTTGCGGTGTAGACTTCAAAGCGGGTCTCTGTCATGTTGTTGGGATCGGTGTAGCTTAAGCCAAACTGATTCTGATAGATCTCGTTCATCGACAGATCGCAATCCTTATAGGACTTGACGATATTGCCGTCTTTATCAAAGATGACACCGGCGCTGCTGTTGAATTGGGCAGCGAAGTTGAAGTTGAGGATGAAGAGTTCGTCATTGAGATTGTAGAGGTTGAGGAAACCGTAATCTTCATTGATCTGCACGTCGAGATTTTCCAGGACTTCGATATCGCGGTCATTGAGTTCGACATCATCATAGATCAGACATCTGCCATCCTTGCAGTACGGGGCTTCTTCTTCCTCGCCTTCAAGCTTGAGGATCAGATTGTCCTTGATCTGATAGGTCTGATTTGGATGTTTGAGAGTAAAGTCATAAACGATCCAGTCTTTATCAAGCTGATAGACGTATTCCTTATCTTCAGGATCTGGTTCATTTTGGGCAGGTACCGGTTCAGTTGCTGGGGGTTGAGGCTGCGGCTCAGGTTCGACCGGTTCTGGTTTATTGGCTGTACAGCCGCATAGCAGCAGTATCATCAGCAATATGATTATTTTTTTCATGGTAAAACTCCTTTATAGAATAATTATAGCGTGTGCAGCATCTGAAGAAAAACAGATTACTCCTGAAATAAAAATTTAAGATATTGTATAAGAAACACTCTGAGCTATAATGTACATGTGAAAAACGGCAGAAATATAAAACTGT
>CADCOR010000104.1 GCA_902803055.1 uncultured Erysipelotrichaceae bacterium | reverse complement strand
GAATGTAAATCTTCAGACCGTTACAATGATGGTTGATGGTAAACCAAAGAAGGTTCGCGTTTCTGCCCGCGCACTTAGAACATTAAAAAATCAGGCAAAGGCAGCATAACTTCCGCAAGGAAGTTTTTTTATACAATAAATAAAAAAACACCCGAAGGTGTTATTCGCATTTGCGCAGGCGGGCAAAATTATTTTCCATGTTTCCTTCAAAGATGAAAGAACCGGCTACCAGAGCCTGCACTCCGGATTGCAGGATCCGATGGGCATTGAGATCATTTACTCCACCATCGATCTCCAGAATAAAATTCAGATCATTATTCTTTTTATATTCAGATATTGCTTTAGCCCTATCTAATGATTCTTCCATAAACGACTGACCGCCAAATCCCGGTTCCACCGACATCAGCAGGCAGATGTCAACTTTGTGGAGTAAAGGAAAAATCGTTTCTACTGGCGTTCCCGGCTTGATCGAGATACCGGCTTTCATATACATGGCGTGGATCTTATCAATAAGTTTCAGACAATCATCGAGATTATTAAACACTTCATAATGAAAAGTGATCGCATCAGCTCCGGCCTTGCCGAAACTGTTCGCATAGTATTCGGGATCATCGACCATCAGGTGAACATCCAGCAACAGATCTGAGCTTCTCCTGAATGCCTTAAGGATCATAGGCCCAAAGGTAATGTTGGGCACAAAATGGCCATCCATTACATCAAAATGGATCCAGTCCGCATTCTTATTCAGAATAGCGATTTCTTCCTTAAAGTTTTCATAATGCATCGAATACACTGAAGGTGAAATTATCATTTTAGCCTCCTGATTTACTCAGTTTCAGTTTGAGCTTCGCTTTCATCATAGTAATATACCGTGATGATGGTATCCGGGGTAACTGTGATAGATGAACCGAGTTCCGGATCAGTCTTGATCAGCGTATCAGGCTCACTGTCTTTCAGTTCTTCTTCACTAAAGAAGTCACGCGGTTTTATGTCAAGATTATATTTTAAAGAATTCTCATCGAAATATGCGATTGCTTCACCAATACCCTTTCCTTTGAGTTCATAGGAAAGAATGATATTGGATAAACGGGAATAGGTAAGCGTTATTTCATTATTGATTGAAGAATCATACTTTTCCCCTGCTGCCAAAGACTGCTCGATAACCACACCCGGACTGGCATCTGATTCAACCGGAACAGTACGGACGTTGAAGTTAAGAGCGATAAGCTGCTGCTTGGCATCTTCGTAATTCAGACCGACATAATTGCCGATGATCGAATAAAGGCCATTAGAAACAGTCAGTTTGATCTTGGTATTGATTTCAACTTCTTCGCCGGCGCCTGGACTTGAAGAAATGATCTTGTCTTTTTCAATATCATCAGATAAGACCCAGCTTATACGGGAATCATCAACTTCCAGCTTCAGTTCCGCGAGTGAATCCTTGGCTTCCTGAACAGACATATTTCTCAGTTCCGGAACAATGACGGTCTTGGTTTTATTGCCGATAAGACCCGACAGGAATAAAACCAGTACGAGTGCAAGTAAAGAAAGAACCGAAGTGGCAATCAGGAAAAGAACCGAAAAAGCCTTTTTTTCTTTAGTAACTTTTTTATCAGCGAGTTTGGAAATATGGACATCTTCGTTCTGTCTGCTCTGCGGTTTATCAAGAACGACCTTAGGATCATGAAGATGATCCTTCTTTAAACAGACATTGAGATCCTGCAGCATCAAAGCGATATTCTTATAGCGGTCAGCAGGATTTTTAGCCGTCGAACGGATGACGATATTTTCTACTGATTGCGGAATATCGGGATCAAATGATCTTACCGAAGGGATCTTGCCTTTGATATGTTTCAAGGCAACCTGAACCGGAGTATCAGCCTTATATGGCACATCACCGGTCAGAAGCTCATAAAAGACAATGCCTAATGAATATATATCCGACTGCATAGTAGCAGGCCGGCCTTTGGACAATTCCGGAGCCAGATAGTGGACTGAGCCCAGCACTGAATCCTTATGTGTCAGCTGCATCGCACCATTGGCTATAGCAATGCCAAAGTCGGAAAGCTTGATCGTTCCATCATCTTTGATCAGCACATTCTGTGATTTGACATCGCGGTGTATGACTTTATTGCGGTGAGCTTCCATCAGAGCTCCAGCGAGCTGCTTCATCATCCAGACTGCTTCTTTATAAGGAATAGGTCCTCTTTTTTTGATGAGCTGCTTCAGAGTATAACCTTTGACATATTCCATGACGATATAGTGTTTATCACCATCATCACCGACATCATAAACATCAACGATATTCGGATGAGAAAGTCTTGTGACGGCACCCGCTTCTCTTTTGAAGCGTTCCAAAGCTGTATCGTCATCAGCCATGTCAGATTTCATGACTTTAATCGCGACTTCTCTTTTTAAGATCGGATCATAGGCAAGATAAACATCAGCCATGCCGCCGCGGCCGATCAGTTTGATGATCTCATAACGATTTCCGATATATTCAGCCATCTTACCTTCTCACCAGTACGACTGTGATGTTGTCGTAACCACCTTTCAGTAAAGCCAGATCCTTGAGATCCTCAGCTTTTTCCGCTACGCTTTTATCTTCAGCTAAGACTATATGTCTGATCTCTTCCTCACTCACATAGCCATGCAAGCCATCAGAACAGACCAGATAATAGTCCATATCTTTTACTTTATGGACATCAGGATTGCAGTTTTCATAAATGCCGATCGCCTTGACCAGATAATGTTTCTTAGGATGATTGACAGCTTCTTCCGGCGTGATCTGCCCTTTTTCCAGCATCTGATTGACCAGTGTGTGATCAACAGTCAGCTGGATCATCAGATCATCAATAAAGCCATAAACCCGTGAATCACCGCAGTTGATCGAAATGATTCCGCACTTGGTGAAAAAAACACCGCTGATCGTTGTACCCATGCCCGCATAATCGGGATGTTTTTTGGATAATTCATGGACATGTTTATTGGCTTTTTTGATGTGATAGATCATGTAATTGATCGCATCTTCCAGCTTGCTGAAAGGACCGGAATCCCGGAAATTCACATCAAAATATTTGATCAGTTCACCGCTGGCAACTTCTCCAGCATTAGCTCCGCCAATACCATCAGCGACCAGAACGAGAAAATCGCCATAAGCATTACTTACCGCGATATATGAATCCTGGTTTTTTTCTCTGATCAGACCGATATCGGTCAAACAAGAATATTCCATATACTAATTTATTTTAACTTATTAGCTCGCAGTTGACCACAAGCCGCATCGATGTCATCGCCCTTTTTCTGGCGTAAAGTAACAGCGACATTATTCTTCTTCAGCAGATCATAAAAACGCAAGGCATTTTCATCTGAAGAGGTTTCAAAATCCTTTTCATTGACTTTGTTGTAAGGGATCAGATTGATATAGGCATTGCGGCCTTTAAGCAGTTCTTTGATCTCATCAGCTTCCTTTTTGGAATCATTGATATCCTTAAGCAGCAGATATTCAAAAGTCAGACGGCGATTGTTGCTGCCAGAATAGACATCCAGGGCCGCAAAGAGTTCCTTTAAAGGATAGGCTCTGTTTATTGGCATCAGTCTGCTTCTCAATTCATCATTCGGGGCATGCAGGGAAATGGCCAGATTGTATTGCAGATTCTCTTGTGCGAAGCGCAGAATACCAGGGACAACACCACAAGTAGAAATCGATATATGACGTGATCCGATCATCAGGCCAAACGGATCATTTATGATGCTTAAAGCCTTCATGACATTATCATAATTGTCAAATGGTTCACCTGTTCCCATTACAACGATATTGCCCAGACGCTTATCATCTTTATCAAGTTCATTCTGAATCATCAAAGCCTGAGAAACGATCTCACCGGCACTCAGATCGCGCTGTTTC
>CADCOR010000103.1 GCA_902803055.1 uncultured Erysipelotrichaceae bacterium | reverse complement strand
CTTACGGAGGCCGGTCTTGCCGATCAGGTCATTGCCTATCTTGATGAGCTGTGCAAAGGTCCCGGTCAGGTCAGAAAGACTCTGCACAAAGCTGTTAACCAATAATAATAATTTATTCAGACAGTCTGTCAGTTCCTGGCAGACTGTTTTTAAATTTCTTAAGGAATTCTTAAACAGTCAGATTATATTATCTTAAGCTTCGTTAGCATAAAATAAGCAGTGAAAGGGGGATATATGTTATGGTCAGCATTCTGCTTTGCGATGATGAAAAAGACATCGTCAATGCCCTGAAGATATATCTGAACAATCCTGATTATCGCTTTTATGAAGCATACAACGGGAAACAGGCCCTGGAGATAATCCAGAAAGAAAAGATCGATCTGGTCTTACTTGATATCATGATGCCGGTAATGGATGGCATCGAAACACTTTCAAAGATCAGAGAAGAAAACAATATGCCGGTGATCATGTTGAGCGCCAAAAGTGAAGACGTCGACAAGATACTGGGTTTAAATGTCGGTGCCGATGACTATATCACCAAGCCATTCAATCCGCTTGAAGTTACAGCACGCGTCAACTCACAGCTGCGAAGATACCTCAAACTCGGTTCTGGCAAAGCCGCTGAAGAAGTATATGTGATCGGCGGTATCGAACTCGATGATCGCAGGAAAGAAGTTCGCCTTGATGGTGAAACGGTAGCCCTGACGCCCAAGGAATATGAGATACTCAAGTTCCTGATGGCCAATCCTGATAAAGTGTTTTCGCCAAAGCAGATCTATGCAAGTATCTGGAAAGAAGAACCGTGGGGTGCTGAGAACACCATCGCTGTACATATCAGACATCTTAGAGAAAAAATAGAGATCAATCCGGCTGAGCCGCGTTATATCAGAGTCGTTTTCGGTCAGGGATACATGATCGAAGGAGAGCGAAGAAAATGAAGAAATTCTTTAGAAGTATTGCCGGCAAGACCGCCTTGTTCATCATATGTATAATTTCAGGATGTGTACTGATCGCCTCGATATTATCCGCTGCCGTGATGATCGAGATGGATTTTTATACACAGGATAAACAAAGAGTGTATGAAACGGCAATCGAAGGCAAAATCAGAAACGACATCTATGGCTATCTGTGGGATATCACTGGCGCTTATAAAGACAAGGCAATACAAATTCCGGAAGACGCTGATCTTGTTTTTCAGGTGGCAGACAAAAACAATACAGTCGTGGGAGAAACGAAAGATGCCGCTTCTGTCAAAGACTGGAAATATACATACAGCTATGGTGTTTTGAAAGATGAAGAAGGAAATCTCAGTGATCTGTTCTACACTTCCCTGTCAGCTGAAGAGAACGTGGATTATTACACAGTCAGAATCAATCTCAAAGACAGTGGCAGAACGAGCTATTATTCTTTCATGAATACTGTCATCGACAAGACATATGCCTTCAGGTATGGGGTCTATTTTATCGGTTTCATATCTTTGATCACCATGATCATCTCTTTTGTTGCCTTGATGAGTGTCAGCGGCAGAAGAAGCGATGATGAGCAGCTATATCCCGGTCCGTTTAACAGAATACCTTTTGATGTAATGTGCGGCGCTGTGATGCTGGCGGCTGCGTTATTTATAATAACGGCTGAAGAAATAAGCCGAGGCTCTGAGTTGTTCACGGGAATATATATCTTATGCGGTCTTCTTGTTTTCATGATCATCGGACTTGGTTTATGCATGTCACTGGCAGTTAGGATCAAACAGCGAAATCTTATCAAAGGTTCTTTCTGTTATATGATGCTTAAGTGGCTGATAAAGATCCTGCAGTTTATATTCCAAAAAACAGCAGCTGTATTAATGGTGATCTTAAATTTCATAAAAGAGATACCGCTGGTATGGAAGAGTGTGATCATCGTACTGGGACTGACTTTTGTCGAATTTGTGTTCCTTGTGGAGTCATACAGTGAATTTTATACAGCGTTCTGGTGCATTAAAAATCTGCTGCTGATCCCGCTTATTATCTATACAGCCATCTGCATGAAAAAGCTTCAGCAGGGTGGGATCGCTTTAGCGGGCGGTGACTTGTCTTATCGCGTCGATACCTCAAGAATGTTCTGGGATCTTAAAAAACATGGTGAGAATCTGAACAGTATCGGCAAGGGCATGATTATTGCCGTCAATGAGCAGATGAAGAGTGAACGCATGAAGACAGAACTGATCACGAATGTCTCGCATGATATAAAAACGCCATTAACTTCGATCATCAATTACGCAGATCTGATTGGCAAAGAAAAAACTTCTAATAAGAAAATTCAGGAATACAGTGTAGTGCTGCTGAGACAATCAGAGAGACTGAAAAGACTCATTGATGATCTTGTTGAGGCGTCAAAAGCCTCAAGCGGCAACCTCGATGTTTCCCTGGTACCGTGTGATGCCAAAACTTTTGTTAGCCAGGCAGCCGGAGAGTTTGAAGACAGACTTAAAGAATGCGAACTGGAACTGATAACATCGGTGCCGGAACAAGAGACGATGATCATGGCTGATGGACGCAGGATGTGGCGGATCTTTGACAATCTGCTGAACAATATCCGCAAGTATGCATTGGCCGGCACCAGAGTCTATCTGGATCTGCAAAGGCAGGATGACAAAGCGGTCTTTGTCTTCAAGAACACATCCCGGGAAAGACTGAACATTTCTGAACAAGAACTGATGGAACGCTTTACCAGGGGTGATAAATCCCGCAGCAGTGAAGGAAACGGACTTGGTCTGTCGATTGCGAAAAGCATCGCTGAACTGCAGAATGGCAGACTTTCGATAGAGATAGACGGCGATCTGTTTAAAGCAGTTCTGGAATTTCCGCTGCTCTAGTTCATAATGACATACTGTTTAATCTGCTGCAGGATTAAACAGTTTTTATTTTGGCCATATAAAAGAGAATTCTTATTTATTAGTGAATGATATAATAATTTCAACGATACTTATGAAAGTTCCAATCCGTATACAGATGACCCCAGGTGAGAACGGTGCTACCGTTCTGTTTATGATATTGGGGTATTTCGGCAAATATGTCGCTATGGATGAGTTG
>CADCOR010000102.1 GCA_902803055.1 uncultured Erysipelotrichaceae bacterium | reverse complement strand
TGTTTTCTTTTAAGGCATCCCTGTTAAAACGTCTTCCTTCACTTACTCTGACGATCGTCGCATTTGAATCGTCTTTGACATAAAGGATCTGAATGAGCGAATTTGTCTTGGTGGTTCTTTCTTCAATCTTGAAGATCTCACCGGTAAATTTGACATGCTGAAGCGAATCGACAAGATCATCGATCTTTAACGGTGTATATTCTTTGCTTGATTTGCTGTAATAAGGTTTTTTGCCATTATTATTCTGCTTAGGATATTCCGGTTTAGCCGGTTTAGAAACAGGCGGCTGGACCATCCTTTCGACAACTTCGACTGTCTTTTTAGGCTCGTTCATCTTGAGCCCGATATCTTTGCGATAGCCCAGATCATAGAAAAACAGTTTCAGTTCATCAAGTGAATCACCGTCAGCTTCAAAAGAATCCTTATCTTCATAAGCGAGTTCAAAGCCTTTATCCGAGATCGTCGGAACACAGTTTACAAAGCCCGGATTATTTTTGCGATATTCATCAAGATAGAGGTTTATCTCCCTGATCGGCAGTTCCTGATCAGCAGCTTTGATATAGAGCTTGAGGTTGGCAAAACCCAGACTCTTAAAATATTCCATGATGTCACTGTAGATCGAATATGGCAGCACACAGTTATTTTCCGCCTTGATAATGACAAAATCGGTCGCCTTGCGATACAGGACATCTCTGATCCTGAAATCACTTAAAACAGCGGCCTTATCAGCGTTATAACTGTATTTATCAATTAAACTCTGTATCTGAAAGTTCATAACTGTGCGAGTTTTTCCAAAGCATCTTTGGCAGCATTTTTCTGTGCCTGTTTCTTGGAAGAAGCTTTGCCATAGCCATAAGTCAAGCCATCGATCTTTACTGCAACCTCAAACTGCGGATTATTATTTGGTCCTTCAATCGAGATCGTTTCATAAACAATCGATTTGCGGGAATCAGCCTGGACATATTCCTGCAGCTTGGTCTTATAGTCAAAGGTATGTTCGTCGATCTGAGCAATATGTTCGCTCATCAGTTCATCCAGCAGTTTATAGGCGATCTTCTGTCCCTGATCAAGATAGACAGCACCGATAAAAGCTTCGAACATATCGGCAATGATCGAATCACGATTGCGGCCGCCGGTCTTTTCTTCGCCAATGCCCAGTTTCAGAAAATCATTGAGATGATATTCTCTGACCACAGCAGCTAAAGCCTTTTCGGAAACCAGATTGGAACGTCTGGTCGACATCAGACCTTCCGGCAGCGGCGGATCGATACTGAAGAGCCTTTCAGCCGAATATATCTGCAAGACCGCATCGCCGACAAACTCCAGTCTTTCATTGTCACCTAAACCGTTCTTATGTTCATTGACAAAGGAAGAATGCGTAAAAGCCTGATCGATCAGGTCCTTGTTATTATAGGGAATCTCGTGTTCATCCAGAAAGCTGAAGATTGTCATAACCGTATCTATTATACCTCTAGCCTATGATATTTTCCGTAGACAAATTCACCACATAATCCCGATAGGCCTTATAGCTTTCATCGTCCAGATGTTCTTTCATCATCTTTACATCCTGTCTGGCCGCTTCAATAAATCTCGTATCTTCGATCAGATTGCCTAAAACAAAGGTCGGCAAGCCGCTTTGTCTGGTGCCCAAGATATCTCCGGGTCCCCTGATCTTGAGATCTTCAAAAGAAATTTCAAAGCCATCATTACTTTTACACAATATATCCAGACGTTTTATGACATTCTCGTCATTGCTGTCAGTCAGAAGATAACAGGTTCCCTCTTCCTGTGAACGCTGTACTCTGCCCCTAAGCTGATGAAGCTGAGACAGACCGAAACGATCCGCATCATAGATGATCATCATTGTCGCATTAGGAACATTGACCCCGACTTCGACAACCGTAGTAGAGATCAGTACCTGTATCTCATTGCGATTGAAAGCTTCCATGATCGCCTGTTTTTCATCCGTATCGAGTTTGCCATGAAGCAAGGCGACCTCATAAGGTTTAAGACGCTCTTTTAAGGCTTTATATAAACCTGATACGTCCTTGGCTTTATAATTATCCGATTTATCAATGGCCGCAGCTATGACATAAATCTGTCTGCCCTCATCAAGTTTCTTAAAGATCTCCGGCATAATATCAACAACCGAGTTCTTTCTGATCAGATAGGTCTTACAGCCCTTTCTTCCTGCCGGCAATGAAGCGATGGAAGAGACATCCATATCGCCATATAAAGAAGAAGCCAAGGTTCTGGGAATCGGCGTCGCCGACATCAGGATAAAATCGCTGAACTCCCCTTTATTCCTTAAGGCCTGACGCTGTCTGACACCAAAGCGATGCTGCTCATCCGCAATGACCAGGCCAAGCTTACAATAATCAACATCCTGTGAAAACAGCGCATGCGTTCCGACGATGACATCAAATTCATTATCCGTGATCATCTGCTTGATCTTCTTTTCCTCATCCATGGCACTGTATAAGACACAGACTCTGACCCCAAATGGTTCAAGCTGTTTTTTAAGTGATTCATAGTGCTGACGGGCCAGGATCTCTGTCGGAGCCATCAGTGCACCCTGATAACCTGCCAGGAAATTGGCATATAAGGCAATCATCGCAACCGCTGTCTTGCCCGAACCGACTTCACCCTGTACCAGGCGATACATGATCTTGGAAGAATGCAGGTCTTTGATTATTTCGTCAACAGCTGTGTTTTGATCTTCTGTCAAAGTGAAACTAAATGAATCAATAAATGATTGGACTTTCCGATCATCAAATTCTTTAGCCTGCTTAAGCTGCAGCTGATTTTCATCTTTTAAAGCATCAAGCGCAGTATAGAATCTTAAAAACTCATCATATTTAAGACGGCTCAAAGCTTTAGACAGAATCTGTTTATTATCCGGATTATGAATCTGACAGACAGCCGTTTTATAATCAATCAGCTGATGTTTTTCCTTGAGATCAGCCGGAAGCATATCGATAAGCTCTTTTTCACATTTTTCATAGGTAAAAGAGATGATCTTGCGGATATCATTCTGAGAGATGCCTTCCTTCAAAGGATAAATGGGAATTATCTGACCGGATATATCTTTCAGATAGTAATTTGAAGCTGTGATCTTATTATTGCCGTCATAGCGGCCGACAATCGTCATCACTTCATTCATCTGCAGATTTCTGATCCAGGGCCGGTTAAAGATCGTTACATTCAGTATCTCATCATCATAAAGCACTTTGAACTTCGTTGAAGAAAACTTGCCTTTGCGGAAAGTGCTCGGATAACTTGCGAGTTCACCAACGAAACACACCTGTGAACCGATCCTGAACTCACTGAAAGGTGTCTTTTCATTCAGTTCATAGCGAAATGGATAATAAGAAAGAATGGCATCAGAATCATACAAGCCGAGTCTTTCACAGATTTCTTTTCTTCTGGGTGTCAGTTTAAGTTCACTCAGGTTCATCAAAATATAGTTTATCAAAGAAAAGATTATATGTTAAAATATCTATGCATCCCTGAATGGCGGAATTGGCAGACGCGCACGACTCAAAATCGTGAGGAGAAATCCGTGTCGGTTCGACCCCGACTTCGGGGACCATAGTATATGAAAAGTACGGGTAAATCCGTACTTTTTTTGGCATTCTAAATAACTTTGTGGTGTGGTTTGCCTCTGAACAAAATGTGGTTATGCTTTAAACGATGTGTGGTTATACCATATTATTCACCACATAAAACTATGTATCTTTATAATCAAAAGGCGTTATACGATCGATATCTTCTGA
>CADCOR010000101.1 GCA_902803055.1 uncultured Erysipelotrichaceae bacterium | reverse complement strand
CTTGATTTAAAGAAGGAAGGTACCTCATCGTCTTCTTCGATGCTGGAGACGACTTCTTCCCTGCTTGAAGGATTATGAGGCTCAACCGAAACGGTAGTAGCCTGAGATGGCCTGTCAAAGAGGATATTTGTCTGCTGCGCAGCAGTTGAACCTGGATGCTTGGTGTTTGGAAGCTCAAAGCCAGTCGCGATGACTGTAACGATGATAGCTTCACCAAGCTGATCGTTAATAGCCACACCATAGATGATATCGATATCATTGCCGGCAGCTTCTTTAATGAATTCGACTGCAATAGAAGAATCCTGCAAGGAGATGTTTGGACCGCCGGTAATATTGATAATAGCCGATTTAGCACCTTTGATATTAGCTTCAAGCAGCGGTGAACGGATAGCTCTGGCTGCTGCTTCCTTAGCCTTGTTTTCACCCTGAGCCATACCGATACCGATAAGTGCAGTACCTTTGCCAGCCATGACAGTACGAATATCCGCAAAGTCAAGGTTGATGAAGGCTGGAACAGCGATAAGATCGGTAATGGTCTGAACGCCCTGTCTTAAGATATTATCTGCTTCCTTGAAGGCTTCCTGCATCGGAATCTTGCCGATGACAGATAATAACTGGTTATTGGAAACGATGATCAGAGAATCGCAATACTGCTTGATCTGTTCAATACCGACATTGGCCTGATCCATTCTCCGACGGCCTTCAAAATCAAATGGCTTGGTAACAATGCCGACGATCAAAGCACCCATTTCTTTGGCAAATTTGGCAACCACCGGAGCTGCACCAGTTCCAGTACCGCCGCCCATGCCGCAGGTAATGAAGACCATATCAGCACCGGCTAAGGCTTTTTTGATATCATCAGCCGATTCAAGCGCAGCTTTCTGACCGATTTCCGGATTGCCGCCGGCACCTAAGCCTTTGGTCAGTTCACGGCCTAAAACGATCTTATTAGGACATTTTGATAAGTTCAATGACTGAATATCAGTGTTGCATACATAGAAATCAACACCCTTGACACCATCATTTACCATACGGTTAACGGCATTGCATCCTGCACCGCCGATACCAAATACTTTTATACGTGCAACCTGATTATATTCCGGTCTGATAGTCATTTAATTGCCTCCTTTTTCAAGATATTGTTTGAAAAGATTTTTAATCTTTGTCGTTATGGTTTCCCCTTCGGAATCAAGTTCCTTATGATCGATCAGTGAGTCATAGCGAAGCAGATCGATACAGCTCACATTCATATCATTCAATAATACTTTATCACGATAAACAAAGAATACACCATATAAAGCAGTTAAAGAAGGATCTCTGACCCCTATCGTATCCGGATAATAGCCTCTGACTTTGACTCCCGCCTTTTGACAGAGCAGATCATTCAGAGCTTCCATCTGTTCGCCCTCGCCTGTCAAGAAGATCTTCACATTTTCATCGATGATCGGATTGCACATGGTGATGAGCTTATCACAGAAGGTATTTAACGGCTTGCTGACCTCTTCATTGAGTTCTCTGGTCGTCAAGGTTTTCGTGGTACCTGAATCGCTCCAGGCATAAACGATATCATCGGGATACTCACTTTCGTAATTAACCGCATATTTGACCAGTTTGGGGATATCGTTATATGGCACATTATAAGTGCGGTAGATTCTGTTGATCATCGAATTGAGGCCATCATAGATAACTTCAGTCGAGACAAGCTTTCCCTTGGATAATAAAGAAAGGAAAGTGCAGGAACGGTTCACATCAAGAATGATGACATTCTTGGAAAGTGATTCCTCAAATAAAGCGGCTTCTCTGGCGATCGCATAGGAATTCAGGCAGATATCAAGGACTTTATAGCCAGCTTCTTCTATCAGCGAAACATATTCATAACAGACATTGATATCGGCACAAAGCAGATCGATATCGACGATCGCTTCATCACAGATTTCCCGCTCCGGAATTCTTCTTGTGGAAATGCCATTGACGATATATTTGACGATCATCGGATTGACGACCATGACATCTTCATCTACTTTGGATCTTAAAGAATTACGAACAGCTCTGGCGATATCTTCTTTTCTGATAACTCCTGAATCAATAAGGACTTTGCTGCGCAAAGGAAAACGCTTGAAATTGTATGCCGGAATAATCAGCAAAAGTTTTTCAATAGCTGTTCCGATCTTTTCCGCAGAAGTCTGAATTGCTTTGCGGATATCCTTGATCAGTTCATCACGATTATTGATAGAGAAATCGCTGATCGCATTTGAAGTATATTTATCAGCCCTGATAATATTAAAACGGGTATTATAATATTCACCGATCAGAATATCGATCTCGTTTTCATACAGCTGCAGAGCGACATAAACCTGCTTGATATTAGTACTCATACGAAATAATTTTAGCATATTTAAATAGGATAAATAAAAAAATATTTAGATTCAAAGTTGCATTATAAAAACTTTTGTGTTAAAGTTATTAGGCATAAAAAACAAGAAAGGGGGCAAGCTGTATGTCAAGAGTTTGTGCTATCACTGGTAAAAAACAGATGTCTGGTAACAACCGTTCACATTCACTTCG
>CADCOR010000100.1 GCA_902803055.1 uncultured Erysipelotrichaceae bacterium | reverse complement strand
TTTCTTCTTGTATGGATATTAGAGTGAGAAACTGCATTGCCAGAAGTCTGACCTTTGCCGCATATTTCACATTTTCTGGACATTTGCCGCACCTCCTTCATTGTTGGATTCATTATGCGTTTTTTCACACGCTCGAATACTATACCACAGCGTATTACTTTATTGCAAGAACTTTTTCGTTCTTTTACTCATCACAATTGCATAGTATAATATTTCGGTAAAATTTTGAAGAAAGGAACTTGCTATGGCTAACTTTCTCAAGAAGCGCTGGGTCATGTTTGTGGTCGCTGTACTCGTTATCACTGTTGTAGTAGGTATTTCACTTTACCGGGATTCTTTGACCAGAATGCTCGATAAGGCTGCATACAGTGATCTCAGCAATGCTATCAAGGAATCTGCAGAAGAAGGAGCTTTCACAAGTCAGTCCTCACTGCAGGAATATATAACAAAATGGGCTGATGAAAACAGTCTTGAATATAAAACCGATAAATCCGGCAACATCATTTTCAGCAGAAATGCTACAGAAAGAAAGAAAAAGATATCCCCTACTGTTGTTTGTGTCAGTTATAACTACGAGACAGCAAAAGAAAACTCCCGGCTTCTCGCAGGCGCCGCAATGATAGCACAGGCTGATATCACTTCCGGCAGCAGAACTGTTATTTTTGTTAATGATGAGAAGAATAACGGAGATGGATATAAACATCTGAGCAAAAAGTTTTTCAAGCGTAAAGCAAAAGTTATATATCTTGATTACGGCAGTTCATCTTATATTTCCAATTCATCCTTCGGGAAAAAGAATTCTACTATCAAAATCAAGGCAGGCCGTTATGAGCCGGAATGTGATACTGCAGTAAAAATCCACATCTCAGGTATCAATTCAGGCGTGATCGGAACAGGAATAGCTAAACATCCGGATCCTGTTTCCGCTTTGGGCACCCTTCTGGCCAGGCTGAAAAGTAAGTCTGTTATTTTTCAGCTCGCTGATTTTGAGGTAGGTAATAACGGTAATATGTATCCTGTATCTATAGATGCAACGATCATGCTCAATTCATATGCTGTATCATCATTTACAAAATATATAGATAAGAGAATAAAAGCCTGGGAAAAAGCATACGGGAAGGATTATGAAGACCTGTCATATACCTACGAAGTGATCGATGACCCTGAATCACTTCCTACAGAGTCATATTCCAGAAAAGCTACTGCAAGACTTGCCAATGTTCTGTATACTTTACAGACTGGTCTTTATAAATATGAAGAAAGCGATAACATACCTGAAGGGAGAGAAGCCGGGGATATATGCGGGATCAACGCCATTACAGGACTTCATGCAGAAGATGGTTATATATGTGTTGACCTTATGACACAGGCGTACGATGACATTTACATGGACAGGATAATGAACGATAATACTGCATCAGCAGAACTATTTGACGGCAGTATAAGTGAAACGTCCTCTGTGCCACGCTTTCTTAACGAAAAGGACTCGCTTCAGAGGACACTGATCTCTACTCATTACAAGCTTAATTCTTCCTCGTCTGCAGGCGGAACTCTAAGGTCAGAATATGATAATTACTTCACTCCATGTTCTTACCTCTCTGCAAAAAATGAAAATGCTGATGTTATCCATTTGAGATTAGATCCTGAGTCATCAGCTTCGATGATAAACACTATCATTTGCTATATTGCATATAAAGGTAATAATTTCCTCATCTAGCGGTTCAAGCGAGCTTGAGAGACAGATAATGATATGGTAAAATTACTTGATATATGTCCATTTTTTAGATTTTTTCAGGAGGCATAGTTAAATGAGATCAGACAGAGATAAAAGGACTGACAGCGAACGTGAGATCGATGAGTTCCTGTCTCAGTTCGAAACTCCTGTTGATGAATTATCTGCAGATATCAATTCTTATCTGGAGACGTCAGATACGACCAAACTGACAGCGGCACGCACATTTTATGGTGCAAAGGTCGGTGATCTTGCAGGCAGCAAAAAAGAAGCTGCCGATTTTTCCGAGGCCCGTTCAGAAGACGTTTCATCTCCTTCCGAAGCAGATATTGCTGATGATGGCGATACTGAAGTATCAGATTCTTCTGCTGAACAGGATCCTGTTTCTTCTGACAATGGCAAATCGGAACAGTCTGGAAAGAAAAAAAGCAGGAAAAAGAAATCCGCCGCGGAAAACAAAGCGAAAGCAGAGCTTCAGGCAGCCGGAGCCAAGATCTCTGGCGGTGCCAGCAAAGTAGCAGGCAAAGTCAAGAACATTAAGGGTGAAGATATAAAGCGTGAGCTCTTTCTCAAAAAGAATCGGAAATTCGATCCCGAAAAGAAAGTTTCAGGCAGTAACAAACCATATGTATTCAGCATCGGAAAGCTTTTCCGTGATTTTGTACTGCTTGGTGTTATCATGGTGTTCTGTTTTATGCTTTACGCTCTTGGCTGTATTACACTCGCACCACATATAGATCCAAAAGATATTTATTCTGCAGTCGATACTTCTTCTATGATCTTTGATGATGAAGGCAAAGAGATCGACAGCGTCTTTTATACACAGAATAGACAGGTAGTCAAGTATGATCAGATGCCTGAAGATCTTATCAACTCTTTCATCGCTATCGAAGATAAGACCTTCTGGAAGCACCATGGTTTCAACTGGACACGTATGTTCGGTGCTGTACTCTCCTCTTTCGGCGGAGGCGGACGTATAAGCGGTACTTCCACCATAACTCAGCAGCTGGCGAGAAATGTTTATCTGTCAGATATCAAGAGTGTGCGAAGCATACGTCGAAAGATAGTCGAGATGCACTATGCAAGCAAGATAGAACGTGCCCTTGATAAGGAACAGATAATTGAGGCATATCTTAATTCTATTTATCTTGGCTATGGATGCTACGGTGTTGATGCAGCTGCCCGTACATATTTTTCAAAAGAAGTCAAGGATCTTGATCTTCTTGAATGTGCAGCTCTTGCAGCACTGCCTCAGGCTCCTGAAGATTATGCACTGCTCAAGATAGTTGATGGAAGTTACCAGGCAGGAGCGGATGCTAAGATCGTACAGAAGGATCCTGACACCATCGTAACCAATGACGCAGCCAGAGCACGTCGTGATCTTACCCTCAAACTGATGAAAGACCAGGGTTATATCAGCGATAGCGAGTATTCTGCCGCA
>CADCOR010000099.1 GCA_902803055.1 uncultured Erysipelotrichaceae bacterium | reverse complement strand
TACCAGGATCTTGTCAAGATGAGCGACCGTCGATACTCTTGAAGCGATGATGATCGTCGTCTTGCCTTTACGATTTTCATAGATATTGTGCAAGATCGTCTCTTCCGTTTTCACATCAACAGCCGATACCGAATCATCCATGATCATGATCGGTGCATCCTTGATGTAAGCACGGGCGATCGAAATGCGCTGCTTCTGACCACCGGAAAGGGTTACGCCTCTTTCACCGGTCAAAGTCTCATAGCCATCCGAAAAGCCAAGGATGTTGTCATCGACATCCGCAAACTTTGCGGCATTGCGGATATCATTCATCGAAGCCTTGGAATTGGCGAAGGATATATTATTGCGGATATTATCCGAGAACAGGAAATTATCCTGCGGTACATAAGCGATATTTTCTCTTAATGAAGCGATCTTTATATCCATCAGATCGACATCATCAATATAGATCGTGCCTCTATCAATGTTGTATAAGTGCAAAAGTGAATTGACCAAAGTCGATTTGCCTGAACCGATCTTGCCGACGATGCCGACCATTTCACCCTCTTTGATCTTAAAGCTGACATCCTTCAAAGAGTGTTCAGTCGAACCCGGGTAGGCAAAAGAGAAATGATCAAAAGTGATCTTGCCCTTGCAGTCAGCAAGTTCGATCGCATCTTCCTTATCAGAGATCTCTTCCTCCTGATCAAGGAAGGCATAGATCCTCTTGGTCGAAGCTTTGAAACGGGAGTGCATCTGCAAGATCTGTCCGATCGCAATCATTGGCCAGATCAGAGTATCGACATAGCCGATGAAGGTCACCAGCATGCCGGCACTTAACTCAATCGCATGCCCAAACATCGTAAATGGGCTGCCGATCGAAGTCAGATAGACAAAATAAGAGCCAAAGCCCATCAGCAAGGTGATAGTCACACCGATGATAGCTTCAATGCAGACATCAAAACTGATGGAGAGATGAGCGAACTCCAGATTCTTATCGGCGTTTTCCTTGGCAATCTTGGAGAAAGTGTGCAGTTCCTGTTTTTCTTTGACGAAAGCCTTAATGACTCTGATGCCTGAAAAAGTCTCCTGCGTAAAGTCATAAAGACGGTCAAACTGTTTCTGTCTTTCTTCCCACTTATCCGACATGATCTTCTCAACCTTGTTGCCCCAGATGATCAGTCCAAACATCGGCAATAAAGCCAAAACACTCATTACAGGATCGAGCCTGATCATTTTGAATAAAGAAACACCGGTGAGAAACAGCGCATCAACACCCATGATCACACCCCAGCCGGTAAACTCTTCCACCGCTTCAACATCGGATGAGAACCAGGACATGATCGTACCGATCTTGTTTTCGTGATAGTAACGCTGAGAAAGCCTTTCCGCTTTGCGGAACATATCATGTCTGATCGAAGCTTCCGTAAGCTGGGAAGCTCTCATCAGTGTAAAGCGCATTAAAGCCCGGCCAGCTGAAAGGATTGTCGCGATGATCAAGAGATTTCTGACCACCATGGCGATATCGGCAAAGACAACATGGTCATGGGTAGAGACTATCTCGACGATCTGACCTAAAAACTCAGGCACAAAGGTCTGAAAGAAGTCAACGATGATATCAGCTGCTATGCCTATCAGGAAGAGCCACAGATATCTGATCACATAATCTTTAACCGTTTTTCTTTTATTCATCTGCAATACCTATATGATTATACAATTAAAAAATATGACAGCCGCAATAAAGCTGTCATAAAAGATACTTGGAATTTTCTATTCTGACTATTCTGCTGGATTTTCTGTCACTTTGTTTTCGCTCAGGCTGCGGATATTGTCCTTGATCTGATCCATAACCCTGAAGAAAGCTTCTTTATCTGCTTCCGGGATATTGCCCTTGATCTGATCGTTAAACAGATTTTCTCTTTCTTTAAGCTGCTTGCGGAAGTTGAGAACTTTATCTGTCAGATAAATATAGTTCTTCCTGCGATCATCAGTTGAAGGCACTCTGATAACGGTACCCTTTTCCACCAGATTATCGATCGAACCGGTAATTGAGGCTTTCTTAAGACCTGTCTCTTTCTCGAGATCCTTCTGGCAGACCTTTTCACCATCGTGTCTCAACAGATAACCGATGATGTGATATTGCGTAAGATTATACTTGCCGGAACGCACGGCATCATTGCCAAGATAATCTTTCAAAAGCTGTTCAACTGATCTTAATTCCTGAATAATACTTCTTTCCATATGTTCACCTTTGTAATAGTTAGGAGACTAACTGTTTACTTATCTTAACATTATATTCTAATTATGTGAATAAAATAAAGGCTTTTTATAACAAATTGCATAAATTATTCTAATATTTTTCATCCTGCAAAATAAAAGGCCCTTGCGGGGCCGAAATAACAGTCTGCTTATTTCATGATCCTGCGATACAGGAAGATGACCAGGCAGGCACCAATAACAGAAACGATTGCCTGCGAGAGAAGTGAATGAGCGCTGAAACCGATTAGGCCAAATAAGATCGATCCAACTAAACCGCCAGCCATGCCGAGAAGAATGTAAATATACCACTTGCCGGCCAGGCCCATAAACTGTGCAGCGACAAAACCGATTGCTGCAGATAAAGCTAAAGATATAAGTAATGACATATTGCGTACCTGGTATATTCAAATTGACTCATCTGACTGATGTCTCAATAAGAATATACATTTCCTTTCTATCGGTCTTATTAACCGCGACCGAT
>CADCOR010000098.1 GCA_902803055.1 uncultured Erysipelotrichaceae bacterium | reverse complement strand
GAGCGGTAAAGCTCTTTCCATTCTGTCGACGAGATTATTATAGTGTTCGGAATTGAAATCCCTGGCCTGTCTGACACCGGAAATATCATCTTCATCGATGCTTTCCGAAACGATGATCGCTGTAGCCTGCAACTGCTCCCTGATCTTGTCAAGATAGGAAGTCCTGAAAGCCTGAAGCAGGATCACACTGATCACCACCAGGACCACGGCTTCAACGATGACGATCGTGAAAGATGCCACTTTGGTCGCATCGAGTTTAAGGCCCGTGAAGATCAACATAAGTCTGACGATGAAGATGACGCTGATCAAGGCCAGCAGAGCAAAACAGCCAAGGAAGATATGACCGGTCCTTATTTCATCATCGTTCTTTTCCAGCACGAGGAATTCTTCAGAAACGGAGCCATAGCGTTTAAGGCCATCGTAGTCAGTAGTCAGCAGATCATCATTTTCCGGGCAGATCGTTACAGTCTGTGAATCTGTGGCTTCGATGACCGTCTCGCTGCTTTCATTCGCCGTATCGACTTTTACGACTTCACCGTTTTTGATATCCGTGAAGTAAACGGTCCCATCCTTGACAGCCAGGCGGAAAGGAATTCTGTTTTCTTCCCCTTTCCAGAGCGTCGAATAGATCATGGTCGGCTGTTTCTTCTCATAGACATTGATCGTACCATTCTTATCTAAGACAATGACTTTTTCACCATCAAAAGTCAGATCGCTTACCGCATTATAGGCATTAGGATAGGCAATTGAATAGCCTTCATCTCTGCCGGGCGTGATATTGTGGATGATGATCTGATCTTTCTTGTTCTCACCGACCAGCAGTGAACCGTTATTATCTGTCAGACCATAGAAGGAGTGTTTATTGAAACTGGTACCGCCATAGACATTCTCGGTGACATTTTCAATATAGTTGCCCTCAAGGTCATACTTCATGATCAGTTCTCTGTCCAGAAGCATGCCGTTCCATTCCGACACGCTCAGGTAAAGGTTCTCATCGTTGACCATGAAATCATCGATATACAGAGCGCTTTCGCCGTTATCCGAAGGATCAACGATCGAATAAAGTTCCTTGCTGTTTTCATCAAAACAGATCAGCCGCGAGTGTCCGGCATCAATGACATAGTAGCGGTCATTGTATTCTCTGCCGATATAGCCAAGTTCGATCTCTTTTTCCTTGGAAAGAGCCTGTTCAAAAGGCAGCCTCAGATAGACACAGGCTGAAAGCAGAACAGAAAACAGTATCAGCAGGATGATATCAAACTTTCTGAATTTTCTTGAAAAAAGATAATTCTTCATATTCTACTCCAGTTCAGATTTATATTTGCCATATTCTTTATATTCCAAAGTCGTGCAATAGATCGTATTTTCCCCATCACCGCTTAACAGTTCCGGGAACAGGATACAGCCCATCACCACTTCATTCTTGTGAGCCTTGCGGCATTTGCGATAGGAATCCGTTTCATCCATACTGTTTACTTCCAGGATGTATTTCGATCCGAAAACATAGTAAGGAAGGGCCGGCATTGAGATATAATCCTTGATCGATTCCAGTTTTGCCATATTGGAAGTCAGAGAACGCAGAACTTTTTTTCTTTCGATAAAAGGTTCTCGTTTTTCATAGTAGAGATCCATCATCTTCTGATCACGGCCATGAACTAAAGCAAACTTCGTGACCGGAAGAATGCCCTTGAGCTTTTCGATCAGTTCGATATACATATCGCTGATCTTATAAAGGATCTCATCAAAATCCCTGATCGTCTTTTCCCTGAGATCTTCGTTCAGATAGCTCAGACAATACTCAAGGTATTTGCGATAGGACATATCGGGAAGCGTCATGACTAACGACACATGTAAAGCATTAGCGATCGCAAAAGGAAAGAAGACATGCAGATACTCCTGATAAGTCAGACCGGTCTTGTGATTATGGAAGACGACGTCTTCAATGTTTTCACCGTTTTCCTCAATAAAACCTGCCAGATCCAGATCGGTTTGTGCATACTCGCCATTTTCCTGTGCGTTGTATTTCTTGCCAGTCGAATAATCGAAAAGATAGGAAGTTCCATCTTTCAGTTTTATGACCGCTGTAACTTCATGTTCACCAAAAAGACAGGGACCGCCTTCGACACAGACTGATTCCGGTTCGTTTCTGAGACCTTCATAGACTTTATCGATGTCTTCCCCGTAATACGGGAACATCTTCTTATGACGGAAAACGATATATTTAAGATACGGAAGCTGTTCACAAAGCATTCCATAGCACAGAAGATCAGCCGCGTTCTTGAAACGCAGGATACCATTGCTGATATCGGGTATCTCATAAAAATCGCCGGAAGCAATCTTGAAGTCCAGCATCTGCGGATTGCAGTTTCTGTAAACTGTATCTTCAACATCTACTCCGCGGTCTTTCAATAAACCTCTTACTGTATAGAACATATTTCCTCTTTTTCTTTTATTGTTTCTTTAATTATATATTATAAAAAGGCGCTTTTTCGTAAGCGCCTTCATTTTTTATTGTTTTTATCTGAATCCTACAGTCTGATCATCAGGACATTCATGCCGAAAGTCGTCTGATAATTCATTTCCTTGGCAATTTTAGAAACCATCTTGATACCGATATTTTTCGCCGGATCATCCTCAGAATAGATCTCCAGCTGGCTATGCGGATCAAACGGCACACAGTTATCTCTTAATCTCAGGAAGACTTCGTCATTCTCCACACAGGCAAAGACATCGATCGTATGTTCTTTTTTATCCATGTTGAAGCCATGCTCGACGATATTGGCCGCCATCTCTTCCATGCACAGACCTGAAAGCATCGAACGCTTTTTATCAATACCGTTTTCCAGACAGAAGCCCTGGATCTGTTTGGAGACACTGATGACCTCCGCGATCTTGTCGATCGAGATCGAATACTTATTGGCCGTATCGAAATCGGAATCGAGATACAGGATATCGTCCATATTC
>CADCOR010000097.1 GCA_902803055.1 uncultured Erysipelotrichaceae bacterium | reverse complement strand
CATACCCCACGTGCTGCCCGCCTATCAGGGCGAAATCGTGGGGCTCATCAAGGCCACGGCCATCGTCGGCTATATCGCCGTGCAGGATCTGACCAAGATGGGCGATATTGTCCGCAGCCGAACCTATGAGGCCTTCTTCCCGCTGATTGCCGTAGCAATCATCTACTTCATCCTGGCTGGCATCCTCACCGCCATCGTAAACCGGCTGGGCAAAGGCGTTGACTCACGTATGCGCAAAAAAGAGGACATTCTGAAAGGGGTGAGCCTGAAATGATCGAACTAAAACATCTGGAAAAGAAATACGAGCGGGCAACACCTCTCGTGGACGTAAATACAATCATCAATGATGGAGATGTCATCTCCATCATCGGACCATCTGGTTCTGGAAAAAGTACGCTGCTGCGCTGCATCAACCTGCTGGAAAAGCCTACAGCAGGACAGATCCTGCTGGATGGGGTGGATATCACCGCACCGAAGTACGATGTGACACAAGCCCGTCGCAGGATGGGCATGGTTTTCCAGTCCTTCAACCTCTTCGGTCACCTGACGGTAATTGAAAACCTCATGCTGGCTCCGATGGACATTCTTAAAAAGTCCAAGCAGGAAGCCTACGAAACCGGCATCGCCCTTTTGAAACGCGTCGGCCTCCAAGGAAGGGAATTGCAATACCCCGATCAGCTCTCCGGCGGACAGATGCAGCGTGTGGCCATTGCCAGAACCCTGGCCATGGACCCGGATGTCATCCTGCTTGACGAACCGACGAGTGCACTGGACCCAGCGATGGTTAAAGAGGTGCAGACGGTCATCCAGGACCTGACACAGACGGGGAAAACCATACTGATCGTGACCCATGAAATGCAGTTCGCGAGAGCAATCTGCAACCGCGTCTTATATTTGGATCAGGGCGGAATCTACGAGGACGGTCCTCCGGAGCAGATCTTTGATGCACCGAAACGTGGCCGCACCCGTCAATTCATCTCTCATCTGAAAGTCCTTGAACTAACCGTGGACAGCCCAGATTACGACTTCGCCGCTGCGGGTGAAGAGATCGACCGTTACTGTCAGAGCAATATGATAACTTCTCGGATGAAATACCGTATCCGTTTGGCCTTTGAGGAACTGGTACAGCAGCTGCTGCGCGGTGTGCTTCATAAACAGCCGCTGTACTTCACGCTGGATTATGCCGAGGCGGAGCATACAGCGACGGTTACGGTACGTTACGGTGGAGATAAATTTGATCCGGCGGAGAGTGATAACACTCTTTCCTATAAAGTGCTGAAAGCCTCTGTTGATGTTCTGTCCTACGAATATGAATCTGACACAGAGACAGGTAACACCGTTCTTGTCCGTATTACGGATTAACCTGAATTACTGAAAAACCATAATCATAAATCCAGATAGTCAGGTCTATGAAGCCTGGCTGAAGGAAAAGGTCAGACAGAAGACAGAATCCTTTGCCTTGTCTAGATAAGTGCGCTTAAAAGAATCGTATAAGTCGAATGTGCGAAAAGAAAAAGTGAACATGGGAAAGCATTTCTGCTGATCAATGTTCACTTTTTTTGTACTTTGTTTTTGCAATGAGAGAATCAGTATTTTTCTGCTGTCTCATGCTCCTGCGAGCCAAACATAAATATACTAATCATTAGTATTGACTTTCAGCTGTTTTCTCAGTTTTTCTTTTTCTTCATCACTGATGAATGCTTCAGCGATCGCATTCAATGTGAACTGATCGAGCATATCATCAGAAATACCTACTTTGTTCAGCATATTGAATTCATAAGCCATATTATTCAAAACGAATGACATGTCATCCGTACAGATCACAATCTTGCAGCCTCTTCTCAGCAGTTCATGGATCGGATGTGAAGCATAGGTATAACCGAAATAGAGATTGGAAGTTGCACAGATCTCTAAAGGAATCTGCGTCTTTACCAGTTCCGCAAGGATCTTTTCGTCACTTACCGCATTGATGCCATGGCCTATGCGATCAGCTCCCATCATCAATGCTTTATGAACGTTTTCAGCGTTGCCCATCTCGCCTGCGTGGATCGTAAAGGGAATGCTTTTCTCTCTGGCAAGCATGAATAAAGGTGCGTATTCGTTGAGATCGCAGTTGTTTTCAAAACCCGCCAGATCCAGACCGCAGACACCCTTGCCCAGATACTTTTCAGCCAGCAGCAGACTTTCCATATTCTCTTTCTCATTGACGGCAGCGCTGTCTCCCTGATGCATCAGAGCCACCAGGATATTAGCTTTGATAGGGTAATCATCCATCGCATCATTGATGCCTCGGATTGCTGCTCTGAGGGCATCTTCCTGGCTGAGGCCTTCTCTTGTATGAAGCTGCGGAGCGAAACGCAGTTCCGCATAGATGACATTATCCCTGCATATTTCTTTCAGCAATTCATAACAGGCGTCATGGATATCCTCTTCACACTGCATGATCGCCAATGGCACATCAAAACGCTTGAAGACTGCTTCGATATCTTCGCCATCCGGTATTATGGTCTTGTAGTAAGCGGTAAAAGGCATATCTTCAGGAATGACTTTTCTTTTTTTCGCTCTTTCATACATCCAGGCAATATTGAGTGAGCCGTCGATATGCAAGTGGAGATCTACATATTTTCTGTTCATGCGTTTTCTTTTCCTTTCACAAACTGCAATAAGACCATAAGTACGATAATGACGATCATGGCCGCCATAAAGATATTGGTATTGGGGATGAAACTGCTCGTACCGTCGGAATTGACGATCATTTCCGCATTCTTCAGAACCAGTTGGCCGATATAAGGTCCGATCACGCCCGGGATGAATACCTGAGCAATGATCCTGACACCCTGAAACTGGCCGGAGCGGTTTTCTGGGATCAGATCTCTGATCTTGGCGCCAAAGACCGACATGCCGCACAGATACCCGGCATAGGCAAGAAGTGAGGCCGCAAAGACCACTGCCGTATTGGTAAAGGCAATCAGCAGGCCATAGCCGACAAATAACAGGATCAAAGGCAGATCGATTGAATTATTAAAACCCTTTGCATCATAGACTCTGCCATATAAGGCTGTAATGACTGCCGCAATAATAATGGCCGGTGCCATGATCAGCACGTAATTGCTTAAGCCCAGAGTCTTTTCATAATAGATGATCAGATAAGGCATGAAGATCTGAATTGAAATGCCAAAGACCGCAAAAGCCAGCAGGATCATATAAAGATATTTATTTGCTTTGAAAGTATCAGGTCTGAATGAATATAAGAGAGTATCCATAAAGGAATCTTCACTCTTCTTCAGATTCGGATCATCTTCGATGATAAACAAACCTGAGAAACCGATGAGCGTCGTGATGATGCCGATGACATAATAGATCGTTTTCCATGCTGACATCTTATCAAGATTGAAGCTCATGAAACCGCCAAAGACGATCAGGATCGAGATTAACGGCATCATCGAATTGATGCCTTCGATCCTGCCTCGATTCTCACTGTCACCCCTGTCAGTCAGCCAGGCATTGTAGGCCGCATCGTTGGCCGTGGAACCAAAAAACGTCATCACGCAATCCATAATGATCGTTAAGGAAACACTGCGGATATAGGCAAAGGAAACGATTGAAATGCCCCAGATGATATAGCCCCAGCTCATGAAAGCCTTGCGCTTGCCAAGCTTATCCGACAAAGTGCCCATGATCAGTGTCGTCAAAGCCGCCGTGATCGCACTGGCCATGACCATCAAAGAAATATCGGCAGCACTCGCATTGAACATCTTGTAGATGAAGACATTGAAATACATGTTTTCAACGACCCAGGCGATCTGTCCCATCAGCCCGAATATCAGCATGCCGATCCAGAATTTTCTATCCAGTTTCATATCCTGCCCCCTCGTTATATATTTATATTCTACATTATTATAGTTATCCCCATCTTTAGCACTAAATTATTTAATTTGCTAGCACTTTATGCTTGACAGTGCTAAAAAAGATGCTATTATATAGGTGTAGGGTAAATAAATAGATAACCCGGATGGAGGTAAGAAAAATGAAATATTATCCAAGAAATTTTGTATTTGATGACATGTTCGACAGCTTCTTCCCTAAGGAGACCCAATATAATGGCACCGTTATGAAGACCGATGTCTATGAAAAAGACGGTTACTACAACCTGGATATCGAACTTCCTGGCTACAAGAAGGAAGATGTACAGATGGATCTTGTTGATGGCTATCTGAATATCAAGGCTACACACAATGTTTCCAACGAAGAAAAAGATGCCAAGGGCAATCTGATCAGATCGGAAAGAAGATTCGGAACCTGCTCAAGAAGCTTCTATGTCGGTGAAAACATCAAGGCTGAAGATGTCAAAGCTAAATTCGACAACGGTATCCTGAATATTGTATTGCCTTCTAAAGAACAGAAGTCAATCGAAACAAAACAGACTGTTACAATCGAATAGTTGAAATATGCTCCCAAACGGGAGCATATTTTTTTAATCTGAAGTTTTCTTTAAGAAACTCTTTGCCGAAACTGTTTTAGTCCTTTTTGTTGTCATCAGCCATGCTCTTTACAGCCGGGATGACATTATCATTGAGCACT
>CADCOR010000096.1 GCA_902803055.1 uncultured Erysipelotrichaceae bacterium | reverse complement strand
GTCATCAACTACGAACAGGCTTCTACCTACACCAAGGTCAATGATCCGGTCAAGATGTATCTTAAAGAGATCGGCCGTGTTCCGCTTCTTAAGGCTGATCAGGAAGTTGAGATTGCCAAGCGTATTGAAAAAGGGCTTAAGCATCCAAGAGATGCCAAGGCTGTGGCCGATGGCACTGCTGCCAAGAATGAACTGATCTCAGCTAACCTCAGATTGGTTGTCGCGATCGCTAAGAAATATACCGGCCGTGGCATGTTATTCTTAGATCTGATTCAGGAAGGCAATATGGGTCTGATCAAGGCGGTCGATAAATTTGATTACACCAAAGGTTTCAAGTTCTCTACTTATGCGACCTGGTGGATCAGACAGGCGATCACCAGAGCTATTGCTGATCAGGCCAGAACGATCCGTATCCCGGTCCACATGGTTGAAACCATCAACAAGATGACCAGGATCCAAAGACAGCTCGTTCAGGAACTCGGCAGAGATCCTAGTGCTGATGAGGTTGCGGAAAAGATGGGCGGCGGCATGTCAGCCGAAAAGGTGCGTGAGATCCAGAAGATCGCTTTAGATCCTGTCTCCCTTGAAACACCGATCGGTGAAGAGGATGATTCGCATTTAGGTGATTTCATTGAAGATAAGGAAGCCATGTCTCCAGATCAGTATGCCAATAACGAGCTGCTCAAGGATGAGATCAATCTGATCCTGTCTACCTTAACTGACAGGGAAGAAAAGGTCATCAGACTCCGATTCGGTCTTGAGGATGGCCGTACCAGAACCCTTGAAGAAGTCGGCAAAGAGTTTGATGTCACCAGAGAGCGTATCAGACAGATCGAAGCCAAGGCTTTAAGAAAACTGAAGAATCCAACCAAGAGCAAGCGCTTAAAGGAATTCCTGGAAGATAAAAAATAATGATTTCGGCTCGTTTATTACAGATTGCGATGCTGGTAGATAAAAACAAGGTCGTATTTGACGTTGGCAGTGACCACGCTTTACTGCCTTGTTTTTTGGTTGAGAATAATATTTCCGATAAAGTATATGCCGGTGAGATCGCTTTAGGTCCTTTGAATAAAGCCAAAGAAAATATCGCAAAACATCATCTGGAAGACAAAGTCATTCCGGTTTTTTCTGATGGTCTGGCTAAAGCTGAAGATGATGTTGATATCGTCATTATTGCCGGCATGGGCTATCACACGATCAAACATATTCTCGATAATTGCGATGTCTCGCGCTATCAGTATTTTCTTGTGCAATCCAATACTGATGTGGAACTGCTAAGACAGTATATTTCCGATCATCAGTATACGATCGAAGATGAAAGAGTCGTCTTTGATGGCTTTTATTATCAGATCATCAGATTTTCAGCAGATCTGCATGAGCCATATACAGATCTTGAAATAAAATATGGTCCCATCAATCTGCAAAGACGAGATGAAGTCTTTATTTCCTATCTCATTGATCTGAAAAAGAGGCTTGAAAACATCAATGAAAAGGCTAACAAAGACGAATATAGGCAATCTATAAGGGAAATTGAGGGAATTTTAGGATATAATATAGAACATTGAGGTGATTTTATATGAGAAACGATTTTAAGAATTATCGTAACGAAGCCTTCGCAAATAAAAAGAAGTTTATTGAATACTTTGACTATTTTGCTCATATCCATTACGGAAAAGAAATCAAAGAGACCGAACTGATCGAACAGTATGTCGTTCTTTCACAGATGGTCAGAACTTATATGCTGGAAGACTGGCGTACGACCAAGTCAACCGTCAGAAAAAATAAGCGCAAACAGGTCTATTATTTCTCTTTGGAATTCTTATTAGGCAGAATGCTCAGAAACAACATGATGTCTTTAGGCATATATGATGTTGCCAAACAGGGTTTAGCTGATATCGGTATTGATATCAATGATATCGAAGACATCGAGACTGATGCCGGTTTAGGCAATGGCGGTTTAGGAAGACTTGCTGCCTGTTTCCTAGATTCCTTGGCTACTTTAGACTATCCGGGTTCAGGCAATACGATCCGTTATAAGTCAGGTCTTTTTAAACAGCTGATTGAAGAAAATGAACAGGTCGAAGTTCCTGATCAGTGGTTAAGAATTGAAAATCCATGGGAAGTCAGAAAAGCAGCTCGTACCGTCGACGTCCGTTTCTATGGCTATGTCGATATCTCCCGTGATGAAAATGGTGAACTGGTATTCCACCGCAAGAATACGGAACATGTCTTGGCTGTACCATATGATATGCCGATTATCGGTTCTAACCATAAGACAGCCAATACTTTACGTATGTGGAACGCTGAACCTTCTGATGAATTACCAGAGGGCAGAGATTATCGTGAATATCTGTCTGATGTTGAAGATATCTGTCTTAACCTTTATCCGGATGATACAACCGAAAAGGGCAAATATCTGCGTATCAAACAGGAATATTTCTTTGTCGCTGCCGGTCTGCAGTCGATCCTTGATGACCATATGAAGATCTATGGCACATTGGATAATCTGGCTGAGAAGGTCGCTATTCAGCTGAATGATACTCATCCGGCCCTGGCTATTCCGGAACTGATGCGTATTTTAGTTGATAACCATGGCATTCCTTGGGCTAAAGCCTGGGATATCGTTACCCATACTTTTGCCTACACTAACCATACCGTCATGCAGGAAGCGCTGGAAAAATGGCCGGTTGAATACATTCAGAAACTTATTCCGCGTATCTATCTCATTATTGAAGAGATCAATAATCAGTTCAAGCAGCAGTTACATGAAATGGGCAAGAGCCATAACTTTATTGATGCCGTATCGATTATTCATGATGGCAATGTCAGAATGGCTTATCTGTCCATCGTCGGTTCTTATTCCGTCAATGGTGTGGCAAAGATCCATTCCAATATCATCAAGACACAGACTTTCCGTGATTTCTATGAGATCTATCCGGAAAAGTTCAACAATAAGACCAATGGCATTACACCTAGAAGATGGCTGTTATAT
>CADCOR010000095.1 GCA_902803055.1 uncultured Erysipelotrichaceae bacterium | reverse complement strand
TTATTAAAAGATGGAAACAAAACTAAAGCGATCATCATTTCGGCTGTATCTTTCGGCATCGGCCATATCGTCAATCTGCTGATCGGCCAGGGCGGCTTAGATACCGTTGTTCAGATCCTGTTTGCGATCGCCATCGGTTTTATCTATACCTTTGTATATTACCGCTGTGACAGTCTGATCCCTGTTATCATCTCCCACAGCATAATCGATGTCTTTTCCGTCTTTGCCGTCGATAATCCAACCGCAAATAAAATATATATTGCCGTAACGTTATTCATTGCGATCACTTACTGTTTCTATCTGAGCAGACTTAAGAAGGATTGAACAGTAAACTGTATAATAATGATATAGGAGTGATGAAATATGATTTTCCTTATCGTGCTCACAATCGGCGTTCCGCTTGGCATCATGCTTGGAATTGTCCTAAGAAATAACGGAGTTACCCCATATGGTCTGGGAAATGATTTCGGCAGACATTATCTGAAAAACGAAGGCATTGATCTTGAAAAAGACAGTCCCGGCCGTTTTGATGACTGATGCTTTTTGAAGATAATCAGATAAATATAATGAAAAAGAGATAATAGAAAAGGCAACCGAGGTTGCCTGTTTTCTATAAGTTAGGGAGATGGAATCCTTGAGATTCCTTAATGAAAAAATTATTTTACACTTAAATAGTAACAGGCAATTGTGAATTTTAAGTGAAAATGAACACAGAAATATTCAAAACTTAAAATGAAATAGTTATTGATATAATTAAAGTACAATCGTGGAGGAAAAGAATATGTCAGAAGTTAAAGCAGCAGTTGATGGCAGCATCTATGTACCGCTTGAGGAGCGCACAGGCAATGAGTCGATAGTGTACTTTACCAGAGATATATCACCGGCAGGTATCAGAAAGGCTTATGAAAAAGTCAATGGCAATATCTGCGGCAAGGTGGCGATCAAACTGCATACCGGCGAAAAGAATGGTCCGAATATCGTGCCTTCAGCCTGGGTCAAAGAGCTCATGGAAACAACTGAAGGTCTTGAAGATGCGACGATCATTGAGACTAATACCTATTATGAAGGTGACCGTTATACGACTGAACAGCATCGTGACACTTTAAGAGTAAACGGCTGGGATTTCTGTCCGGTCGATATCACTGATGAAAATGGTACAGCCGATCTGCCGGTTGAAGGCGGAAAATGGTTCGATCACATGACTGTCGGCATGAATATGCTGAACTATGATTCGCTGTTCACCCTGACACATTTCAAGGGTCATACCATGGGCGGCTTTGGCGGTTCCAACAAAAATATCGGTATCGGCTGTGCTGATGGCCGTATCGGCAAGAAGATGATCCATTCCAGAGAAGGTGAAGGACAGTGGTCAGTTGATCAGGAAGAGCTGATGGAAAAGATCTCAGAATCTACCAAAGCAACGATCGATTACTTCGGCAGACATGTCACTTATGTCAATGTCATGAGAAACATGTCAGTATCCTGTGACTGTGAAGGCGTTGCCGCTGCACCGGTCGTTACGCCAAACGTTGGTATCTTAGCTTCAACTGATATCTGTGCGATCGATTCAGCCTGCGTTGATCTGGTTCATGCGATGACTGAAGAACAGCACAAGGATCTTTGGGAGAGAATGCAGTCAAGACATGGCTTCCGTCAGCTCAGCTATATGAAGGAGATCGGCATGGGCAATGACCGCTACATTCTGATCGACCTGGATAATGGCGGTGCTGTTCTGACAGCCAAGGAAGCTGTCAAGGATGTAAAGCCATTCAAACGTGTCGAACTGTAAATAACAGATTATAACTATAACATCAAAGAGGACGGCATTGCCGTCTTTTTTGTGAAAATAAGTTTACTGACAAAAAACAAAATGAAAAAAGTTGTAATTCAAACGTAATAATAAAAAAACGGATAAAGATGTTTTATCCGCTCTATGCAGCAATCTCACTTCAGTTTATGCATCTATGACAACTTTCAGTATCGACCCATCACCAATGCCATTTGCCGCAAGACTTGTATCATAATTGAGTTCTGAATCATCCAGAAGATAGACATGAACTTTTTCCACATCGACACCTTCACGATGAGCATGACACATTCTTGTTGCCCGGGCAGATACATTTTCAAACGAAATGCAGCTGAAACAATCTATATAATTGCTTCCCTTGTATAGATTTACTTTAAAGTGAATAGATTTTCCATCGGATGATCCTCCAGCTACTGTTTCCAGATTTGTAAGATCCAATTCCTTTATCTCTTTCATTTTTCTGGTACTCCTTATTTATTTAAATTTATATACGAAGAAAACATCGCAGCGTAACAAAATTGCGGTCAATTAATTACTTAAATTGAATTGACGTTTTCTGAATTTACTTCGATGAGTTCGGCTTTCCAGTCCTTGAGATCGCCGGCTTCCAGCATGACCGTCTTCACGACATCGGTGAAGTTCAGGTCGGTTTCGCATTTTCCTTTAAGGGCACCAAGCAGACCGGG
>CADCOR010000094.1 GCA_902803055.1 uncultured Erysipelotrichaceae bacterium | reverse complement strand
GGGATGAGTGCCCATGAAACTTGGCAGAGTGGTCTTTGAGACCAGACGGCATTCCCGGTTATAGACTGAAGAGACGAAATCATTCATCAGTTCTTCATCATCTTTGAAGGAAGTATAACCGTTGCCGGTGTGATTAGGTACAAGACCGATTATGGTTTTAATGAAAAGGTTCTTCACATCGTGGTAAAGTTCCTTTGAATCTGAAAACAGAATGATGCCATTATCGTCGTTGGCTTTGATTCTCGTGGTGAAGGGGATCATCTCTGACTGCCAGCGGTTATTAATTGAGGCACTTAATTCAAAATTATCTGGAACAACTGCTGAAGCCACAGCTGCGCCATCGGGTGTGACAAAAGTCTTTCTCCCATCAGCATTATCGTTATTATCATATCTGATATGAATCGTACTGCCGCATTTTGGACATTTAACAATATTAGTGCTGGTATTCTGCACGGTTAATGACGCACCGCATTGCGGGCAGACCAAAGCTTTTAATTCCATGTGTTTCTCCTTATGCCAGACCGTTGCCTACAACAGTGATCTCGAGTTCGACATCGTGATCAGGCATGATAAATTCATAGACACCGTTGACGTACTGAATATCAAGATCATCATTTCCATTAAGATAAACATCAGCATCAAGAACTATTGCCGTCCTGACTCTGACTGTATCTCCGGCTTTGGCGCTTTTTGGGCATTCTTCCAGATACTCTTCACCGGATACGACTTTGATCGAATGTCTGTTTGCACAGCTGCATAAAAGAAAAGCAGCAGCTAAAACTGATATAACTTTAAATATTGATTTTTTCATCCTGACACCTCTACTGCATCGTCATATTCTTATAAACAAAATTATAAATGATATTATATAGGATAGATAATATGATTATCAGAGGTGATGTATGAATCCATTCAAAAAATACTATGATGAAAAATATACCAAGATCGCATTCTATACAGTGACAACACTGATCATAACCTTTGTGCTTGGACTGATCGTTTACAGTCTCAAGAGTACGGTAGAGCCGACGATCTCCTTTATCGGAGCGATCCTCACACCGCTGGTATTGGGTATAGTGCTGGCTTATCTGTTTGCTCCGCTGGTTGAGTTTTTTGAAAAGAAGCTTTTCAGCAAGGTCAAGCCCAATAAGCGCAGAGCTCCAGCCGTTGCTTTGACTTTTCTGCTGGTGATCCTGGTGATCCTGCTGGTTCTGGCAACTTTAGTCATCACTGTTACGAATTCCGTTTCAAATATCGATTTCAACAATCTGATGGCCTATGTGCAGTCATTAGAAACAGATTTCTCCAAATTCTGGAGTGTCATTGAAAGCAAACTGGCTGAATACAATATCAATCTGGGTAAAGTCGGCGGCAGCATCTCCAAGGTCTTCAACAACATTTCATCGGGTGCTTCAACTCTGCTGTTTGCGAATATCTTTGCGATCTACTTCCTGCTTGATTCACATATCAAGGAATACTGGTCAGCCATTCTGGACCTGATCGTGAGTGAAGAGACCAGAGCCAAGCTGAGGGAATTTGCCGCTGATGCCGATCGCGTCTTCTCCGGCTATATCCGCGGTCAGTCGATCGATGCTCTGCTGGTAGGTGTGCTGGTTACGATCGCCTTGCTGATCATCGGTGTGCCTTATGCAGTAGTCATTGGCTTGTTAACCGGCTTTGGCAATCTGATCCCTTACGTCGGACCGGTCATCGGTTTTGCGTCGTTAGTGATCATCTGTCTGTCAGAAGGTTCACTTATCCATCTGGCTTTAGGTGCCGGTGTGCTCTTGCTGGTAATGGCGATCGATGGCAACATCATCAATCCGAAACTCTTATCTGACAACGTAGAGATCCATCCGGTCTTAGTCATCGTGGCTCTGATTGCCGGCGGTCAGATCGGCGGTATCGTCGGTATGCTGGTAGCTGTACCGGTTGCGGCACTTCTCAAACTGCAGTTTGAAAAACTGGTCGCTAAACGCCGGGCTCAGCTTGAGCAGGAAAATAACAATCAGAAATCTAAATAATAAAATTAAATATGGACACTGACAGTAATCGGTGTCCTTTTTAAAATTCAATCAGTCAATTCGTTTTTATTTAAACATGGATTAGAATTTTTGAGTTCATATTGGAAAATCATGATTGAAAGAGCTCTGTTATAATGTTTATCAGAGTATGAGGGGGTAAACACCATGGAGTTTGATCTGAACAAGAAATATAATTACTACTTTAAACAGATCTCGGATATACCGCGCGGCAGCCGCAATGAAAAAGCGGTCAGTGACTATATCGTTGATTTTGCGAAGAAACACGGCTATGACTATATTCAGGATGAAGTCTATAACGTTATCGTCAACAAGCCGGCTTCAGCTGGTTATGAGAATGCTGAACCGATTATCCTGCAGGCACATATGGATATGGTCTGTGAGAAAAACAAGGATGTCGATCATGACTTTGAAAAGGATCCTTTGGATCTCTATGTCGATGAGAATGGCTGGTTAAGAGCCAAAGGCACAACGCTGGGTGCTGATGATGGCCAGGGTGTAGCGTATATGCTGGCGATTTTAGATGATGACACGCTGTCTCATCCGGCCTTGCAGTGTACCTTCACCGTTATGGAAGAGATTGGCTTATACGGTGCGATCGCTTTAAAGAAGGAATACTTCCACAGCAGACGTCTGATCAATCTTGATGCCGGCGGAGAAAACTGCACCTGTGTAACTTCCTCAGGAGGAGCCAGAGCCGTTTTAAGAAGAAAACTTTCCTTTGAAGCAAACAGCGATCCGGCCTATACTTTGCAAATCAGAGGTCTGAAAGGCGGTCATTCGGCCGGCAAGATCCATCTGGAAAGAGGCAATGCGATCATGCTGGCGGCAAGAGCGGTCTATGAACTCACAAAGAAATTCGAGGACCTCAGACTTGTCGATCTCAACGGCGGTATGAAATTCAATGCGATCCCCAGAGAAGCCGATATCACTTTTGTCAGCAAAGCCGATCAGCAGAAACTGCAGGCAGAAGCCGCAGAGATTTTCGCGAAATTCAAAAACGAACTGGAATTTTCCGATGAAGGGTTTGCAGGCTTCCTTGTAGAAACAAAAGCTGATAAAGCCTTATCTGTAGCAGCCAGCAATGAGATCCTTGGTTTCCTCAATGTCATTCCTAATGGTCTCATGCATAAGTCGATGGCGATCGAAGGCTTAAGCATCGCTTCACTTAATGCCGGTGTCATTTATGTTGAAAACGATGAACTGTTTGTAGATGATCTGATCAGAAGTGCGATCGCTTCTCATGGCGATGAGATCATTGCAAAACTTGAGATCCTCTGTGATCGCTTTGGTTTCGTCTTTGAACTGAGTGATCGCTATTATGGCTGGAACTATGAAAGCAATTCACCACTTAGAGAAATATTAAGAGCCGTACTTAAGGAGAAAGGTATCGAGATGGAGGAACGCTCGACCCATGGCGGTCTGGAATGCGGTGTCTTCAAGGGTCTGATTCCTGATCTGGATATCATCACTTATAGTCCGATCTCCGAAGGTGAACATACTCCGGAAGAAAAACTCGATCTGGCTTCCTTCGACAGGGCTTATGAAAATTTGCTGGAAGTACTCAAGAGGTGTAAATAATAAAGATATTATCCGCAGAAAGCTCTGCGGATATTTTATGGCTTGAAAGGCTAATGAGTATTAGCCTATAATAAAGCTAATGAAAATTAGCCAAAGGAAAAACATTATGAACACTAAAGAAAAGATCCTGCAGGAATCACTAAGCCTGTTTGCGGAAAAAGGATATGATGGCACAAGCATGGAAGCGATCGCTGATAAAGTCGGGATCAAGGCTCCGTCATTATATAAACACTTCAAAGGCAAAGAAGAGATCCTCAATCAGCTTATTGCCATGGCGGAAAGAAGATATGAGGAGAATTTCGGTTCCAAGCTCAATGTCGGAAAGATTCCTGAGAGCCACAGACAATTCATTGAAGAGAATATGGAAAGAGTCGCCTTTACCATGCGGGATGAAATGATCAGAAAGATCAGGATCTTTCTGGTTAAGGAACAGTTTCGAAACAAGAGACTGGCAAAGATCACGAGCATGCATCAGATCGAAGGACCGCAGAAGATGTATGAAAAGATCATCGCCGCCATGATCGCAAAGAAGCTTTTCAGAAAAGCCGATCCCGCAATGATGGCTTTGCAGCTGATTGCTCCGGTGTCACTGTTAATTGCCAAAGCTGATAGAGAAGAAGAGTCACAGGAAGAGTGTCTGAAAGCCGTCAGAAAACATCTGAAACATTTCTGTGAAACATACAGATAACGGAGCACATTTAAATGAACAGAGACAACATATTCGGTTTATGTATGGCGATCATGTTTGCGATAATCTTCAGCAATACCATGCACAATATTACACTTGGCATCTGCATGGGTATCTGCATTGGTATATTTTTGGCTTATTTAAGAAAGAAGGGGATGAAAAATAATGAATAAAGAAAAGATCTGGACAGATAAGGCAGTCAAGGTATTTCTGGTACTGGTGATCGT
>CADCOR010000093.1 GCA_902803055.1 uncultured Erysipelotrichaceae bacterium | reverse complement strand
CTGATCAGCGTTAAAGACAATCACCTGATCACGATCTATAACTACGACAACCCCTCGCCGTTTATCGTCAGAGAAGGCAAGGCTTTTCTGCCTGATTACACGATAACTGAGATCCATGGCAAGCGCATTGAAAAGGCAGAGTTTGAAGCTTATGTCGGAGACAGTTTCTTCATGATGTCAGATGGCGTCATCAATGCGGGTGCCGGTGAGATACTCAACTATGGCTGGACGCTGCCGGAGGTCATGAAATACATGGCTGAGACGGTGAGAGAACAAAGCTGTGCCAAAGTCCTGGCTACAACTCTGACTGATCGCTGCAACGCCTTATACAACGGCAGACCCGGGGATGATGTGACGGCTGCCTGTGTCAGGATCAGAGAAAGAAATCAGCTTTCACTGATGGTCGGTCCTTCGACCAATCCTGAAGACGATGATCTGATGGTCTCACTCTTTTTGTCTAAAAAAGGCAAGCACGTGGTCAGCGGCGGTACGACCGCTTCGGTCGTTGCCCGCTATCTGAAAAAAGATATCACGACGATCCCGAATGAGACTGAATCAGATATCCCGCCGATCTCCGCGATCGAAGGGATCGATCTGGTTACCGAAGGCATGATCACCTTAAACAGGGTACTGGAGTATGGCAAAGACTTCGCCGCAAGCAACAGCAATTATTTCAACTGGTACTATAAGACTGATGGTGCTTCACGTCTGGCTTCAATGCTGTTTGAAGACGCCAGTGATGTCATCATCTTTTCCGGCTGTGCTGTCAACCCGGCACACCAGAATAACAAGGAATTATCCATCTCCTTGAAGATGAAACTGATCGATGAACTTTGTGAGGTGTTAAGAAGTCTGAACAAGACCGTTAAGGTCACTTATTTCTGATTTATTATTAAAGATCTGAACAGACAGTGAAGACCGGTATCGGCACCGGCAAGCTCATTTCTGATTTGTCAGATCTTTTGTTTTTCTTATAAATGTTATTAAAAAATATAAACAAGAAAGACAAATATATCTATAATAAATATCAGATATACATAGCAGCACCGCATCACTCTTCTTTATACAGAAAGGACAAGCAAATGAGTCTTAAAGGAAAAGTCATCAAATCGCGCGCAACAGGTATCACAGGTAAAATTTCGGGTTACGATAAAAAGAATCTGCGCATTACTTTTACACGTTTTCAGGACATAAGCGTACCGCTGCTTAAAGCCGAGAGTGTCCTCGAGATGGATGATGAAGCTCTGGAAGAACTCAGGAAACTGGTCAAGGCAATCAAGTCTGATAAAAACAAGGATCCGGAAGAATCAAAGGTCATGACTTATATTGACAGCGAAGAAGAGGAAGAGGAAGAAGAAATCCTTGAAGAACCGGAAGTCAACATGACTTTTGAAGGTGAAGAATAAGATTAAGTGGAAAACAGAGACGATATTATTACGGTAATTGGTCATAAAGCTCCAGACAGCGATTCACTGTGTTCAGCGATCGCCTGCGCGGGGCTTTTAAATATACTCGGCTATAAGGCAAAAGCGGCTTGCGCATCAAGAATTAATAAAGAAGGAAAATATATCCTTTCCTGTCTGGGATTACAAGAACCGGAAATAATTGAAAACGTCAAAGATAAAAAGCTCGTACTGGTCGATCACAGTTCCTATTCACTGGGTGCTGACGGCTTAAGACAGGCAAAGATCCTTGAGGTGATCGATCATCATCTCGATGGCGACATCCTGAAAGATCAAAACATCAAGGCGACGATTGAAAAGACCGGTGCCTGTGCGACACTGATCTATGAAAAATACAAGCAGCACAATATCGTTCCGGATAAAGATAACGCGATACTGCTGCTGTCGGGTATCCTCTCTGATACTTCCTTCATGAGAAGAAACGTCACGGCTAAAGACTGCAGAGCTTATGAAGAACTGCTGGAACTCGTGAAGATCAAAGACGTAGAATCCTACTATAAACAGATGGAAGAGAAAAGGCTGTCCTATGAAGGCATGAGTGCGGATGAGATCTTCATGAACGACTACAAGGAATATGAAACCGGTCATTATACTTATGGCCTGGCCTCACTAAGTGCGAGAAACAAAGAAGAAGCAGCGAAGCTGCTTGAGCTGATGAAAGAGGAAATCAAAAGGCAATACGCAAGCAGACAGAAAGATTATCTGTTTCTGAAGATCGCCCAATATGAACCAAGCTGCAGCTACATGCTGGGAGAAGGAAAGAATTCCCAGGAGATCCTGACCAGCTCTTTGGGTTTAGAAAAGAAAACAGATCACTTATTCAAGGAAGGACAGCTTAACCGCAAGAACGAAATCGTTCCGGCCATCAGCAGATACCTGTCAGAAAATAGAGAAGAGATATAAATATGAAAATACTGATTATCAATCCCGGATCAACATCAACTAAAGTATCACTTTACGAAGAAGAAATACTTCTGTTTGAAGAGAACGTCTTTCATGATGCACCGGAACTGCTTAAATATCCGCACGTCAACGACCAGATGCCTTTTCGAAGAAAGGTGATCGAAGACCTGATGAGAAAGCACGCCTATAAACTCGAAGATGTCGATGTCTTTGTCGGCAGAGGCGGCAGTGCGATGCCTTGTAAGGCAGGTGTGATGATCGTCGATGAGAGATTATACGAAGACACAAAGAGGGCAGTCGGCGGCAGTGAACATCCCGCAAAGCTGGGTGTGATGCTGGCACACGATCTGGCCAAGGAATATGACAAAAAAGCCTACACATTAAATCCAACCAACGTCGATGAACTGTGCGATGAAGCCAGGATCACCGGTATCAAAGATCTCTACCGCAATGCGCAGGCACACGTCTTAAATCAGAAAGCGATCGGAAATCATCACGCAAAGCTGCACCATCAGAAATATGAAGAACGCAACTACATCAT
>CADCOR010000092.1 GCA_902803055.1 uncultured Erysipelotrichaceae bacterium | reverse complement strand
TATTTGATGTCGATATGTCGGAAAGACCGATTGTCTGAACTGTTTATACTGTCAGATTGAATTTGAAAAGCTATCCCGCAATTGAGATAGCTTTTTTCAGATATTCATTATTAAATGGATTATACAAATGATCTGTCGATCGTAATTACACATCTGTAGCTTGGATCGATTTCGATTGCTTTGGCACTGATCTGCTTTTTCAGTTCCTCATGGCTGATTTGATCTTCAGCCGGAATAAGGACGTCAAAGACCAGGTTGGAATGAGTGTTGCCCTTGACCATGCGGAAGTCATGGATGTTGTAGGCTTCATTTATTTCTTTCACTTTGGCTCTGACCTTTTCTCTAAGGACATTAGTCAGCTCATCGTGCGTATCGATCGGATCCATATGGATACTGGTGAGGATGTGATATTTCTCTAAGATCTCACTTTCAATATTGTCGATCATGTCATGTGTTTCCATGATCGGTACAGAAGCATCTACCTCGGCATGTAAAGACATAAAGCGATGCGAAGGACCGTAATCGTGCATGATCAGATCGTGAATGCCCAGAACACTTTCGTGTTTCATGATGTCACTTTCGATCTGCCTGATCAGTTCAGGATCCGGAGCCTTGCCTAGGATCGTATCGAGGACATCTTTGAAGATCCCGATGCCGGCTTTTAATACAAAAAGGGAAACGATCAGTCCGACATAGGCATCGATATTGATCCCGCTGAAACGATAAAACAGCATTGATAAGAACGTGGCCAGGGTCATCAGCGAATCATTGAGTGAATCCTGGCTGGCAGCCTTAAGGGTCTGCGAACTTATCGCTTTGCCAGCCTTGCCATTCATATAGGCCATGAGCAGTTTGATGCCGATCGAAATGATCAGTACCAGTAAAGTCGAATAGGTGAAATTGAGATCCTGTGGATTTACGATCTTGAGCACAGCCTCTTTGATCGCTTCAAAGGCGACTAACAGGATCAGAAAGGAGACGATCAGTCCGGCCACATATTCCATTCGGCCATGACCATAGGGATGATCAGCGTCGGGATGTTTATTGGAAAGTCTGAATCCGAATAATGTGGCCAGATTGGATCCGACATCGGACAGGTTGTTCAAGGCGTCTGCTCTGATGGAGATCGAATTGCTTATAAAAGAAATGATCAGCTTCATGATGACCATCAGGATATTGCAGCCGATCGAGAACAGTGAAAAGACACTACCGTATCTTTCCCTGACTTCAGGGTCTTCTGTGTGCTGATAATTTGTAATAAATGTTTTACATAAAAGCTCAAACATCTTCCTGATCCTCTATTTTATTTTTCAGAGAAATTATAGTCGGCATAGACATCGATCGGTTCTTTATTTCTCTTCTTGCCAAAATACCAGATCAATAAGCAGGCTATTGTTTCAACTGCAACGGCGACAATGCTGCTTTCGATGCCGAAATTGACATCATAGGCAAAGGAGTTGACCGCATTGGCCGTATCGAGTTTGAAGATCGAATAGGGAACAACCTGGCCGCTGTTAGGCAAACCAAGCAGGATCGATTGGGTGAAGTTCCAGCCGGTGTGCATCCCAAAAGCCATCCACAGGGAATCAAAATAATAGACTGTCAAAGAAAACATGATCCCTGAAATCAGGAGGCCAAATAAGGCAAGAGCGTTGAGACCGGGGTTGCCGATGTGCAGCAAGGCAAAGGTCAAAGAGTTGCCGATGATCGCCACCCACTTGCTGCGATAGCCTTTCTTCAGGGTCTGGAAATAGAAAGCGCGATCCATGAGCTCTTCGCTGGATGACTGTACAAAGACCGCAAAAAGCAGCAGCAGGAAAGCTATAGGATTGAACCTGTCAAAAGACAGATGGATATCCTTATGGATCATTGCCACAACGGCACAGAAGAAGTTCATGCCAAAGCCGATCAGTAAACCCAGCAGCAGATGCTTTACCGTATTGCCGGAAGGCTTGCTGCCGACAGCTTTTAAGATCGGACGGCGATGCTTGAAAATCCACATGTGCAATAACGCGACGATCCAGACGCCGATCGTACTGAAATACAGTGTGAAAGTAGTTCCTAATGGTGATGTCCAGCCGAGCGCATCGCTTAACAGCCCTGCAAGCAGCAGGCCGATTGCCTGGCCGATAAAGACTATTACGAAGGAAATAAGACCGACGATAAAATACTCATCATACCAGCGGAAACGTTCCGTATAAATCTTCTGCAGTAATTCTTTCATGACAGATCTCTTCTTTAAATACTATTATTTTTATTATACAGAGTTGTGTTAATCATAATTCAATAATCGATCTGTACCTGTGGCTATTTAAACTGAATCAGGACCATCCACCCCGATTCTCATAAAGTTTTTTCAGGTTGGGCCAAAACAGATATAATTGTGATAAAGAGGTGCTATGTATGAAACAATATTTAGATCTTTGCCGTGATGTTCTGGAGAACGGCGAGAAAAGAGGAGACCGTACCGGTACAGGCACGATTTCCAAATTCGGTTATCAGATGCGGGTCAACCTGGAAGATGGTTTTCCTTTGCTGACGACCAAGAAGGTATTTTACCGCGGTATCTTTGAAGAACTGTTCTGGTTCTTGAAGGGTGAGACCAATATCCGGCCGCTGGCTTTAAAAAACGTCAAGATCTGGAATGACTGGCCTTATGCAAAATATAAGAATTCAGCTGAATACAAGGGTGAAACAATGGAAGAATTCATCCAGAAGATCTGTGATGATGAGGCTTTTGCGGATAAATGGGGTGATTTAGGTCCTGTCTATGGCAAACAGTGGCGTGATTTTGATGGCAGCGGTGTTGATCAGATCAGTCAGCTGATTGATAATCTTAAGAATGATCCTTATTCAAGAAGACACCTGGTAGTGGCTTTCAATCCGGCACAGGTCGATCAGATGGCTTTGCCGCCATGTCATGCTTTCTTCCAGTTCTATGTTTCAGCTGATAAGAAGAAACTATCCTGCCAGCTGTATCAGCGTTCAGCCGATCTGTTCTTGGGCGTGCCTTTCAATATCGCTTCCTATTCTCTGCTGCTGGCGATGGTCGCTCAGGTCTGCGGCTATCAGCCTTATGAGTTCATTCATACTTTTGGCGATGCTCATATCTATCTCGATCACATCGAGCAGATCAAGGAACAGCTCTCCAGAGAACCTAGACCTCTGCCTAAACTCTGGCTCAATCCGGAGATCAAAAATATCTTTGATTTCACGATCGATGATGTCAAAGTTCTCGACTATGATCCATGGCCGGCCATCAAGGGGAAGGTTTCCGTATGATCTCTTTTTCAGTCGCAATGGAACCTGACAAGGGTATCGGTATCAGAGGATCTCTGCCCTGGCATCTCAAGGACGAACTTAAACTTTTCAAGCAGAATACTCTGTACAAACATATCCTGATGGGTCAGACAACCTACGACAATCTGCCGCGAAAGCTGGTTGACAGATATATCACGGTCGTTTCGATCGATCCGGAATACAAGGCTGATGATGTCGAGGTGGAAAACGATCTGATCGCTTTTCTGGAAAAACATCAGGATGATGAAACGGAATACATCATCTGCGGCGGTGCTTCGATCTACCGTCAGGCTTATCCATATTGCCGCAAGGCCTATGTTTCTTTTGTCAAAGATCATTATGAGACGGATACCCGTTTTGACTGTTTTGAACTGTCTGACTGGAACATCGTAAAGGAAGTCGATTATCCTGATTTCATCTATCGGGAGCTTGAGCGCAAGACATGTACAAAGTAGTGTGCAACTTTCCATTAACCAAAGAAGATGCAGCAGAATTACAAAGCGTATCAAAGGAATATCAGTTTGTCTTTGAAAGAGATCTTAGTGCGCAGATCATTCTGGGCAATACATCAGCCGCCGCTTTGAGGGATTACCACAATCTCAGATGGTTTCAGACCTGTTCGATCGGAGTAGACAATTATATAAAAAAAGGCGTTCTGAATGATGATGTTACTCTGACTAATGCGGTCTCGGTACACAGCATACCGGTAGCAGAACACACGCTGGCGCTGATCCTTGATCTGACCAAAAAACTGTATCGCTATCGTGATAATCAGACCAGACATCTCTGGGCAAATGAAGGCATGGTCAAAGAGTATGGCGAAATGAAAGTCTGCATCGTCGGTTTCGGTAATATCGGCAATGCCTTGGCTAAGATGCTGAAGGCCTTGGGCATGTATACGATCGGGGTCAAGCGCAGAATGATTGACAAACCTGAATACCTCGATGAGCTCTATACCAGCGAAGATCTTCTCAAAGCGATAAGCGATGTCGATGTCGTCGTGTCAATTCTGCCGGGCAACAAGGAGAATGAAGGCTTTTTCACGCTTGATACTTTCAAGGCCATGCGACCTGACTGCATCATGATCAATGTCGGACGGGGCAATCTCTACAGCGAAGAAACACTTAAGCAAGTGCTGGACGAAAAGATCATTGCGGCTGTTTCATCAGATGTCTTTGTGAAAGAACCGCTTGATGGTTCATCAGTGCTGTGGGATTATCGCGATCTCGTCATAACCCCGCATGTAGCCGGCGGTTATCATACGGAGAGTTCAAAAAAAGCTTTTGTGGAACTGTGCAAGGAAAATCTCAGACGTTTTATCAGCAATGAAGAATTGAAGAATATCGTCACTAAAAGAGAAACGTAAACGTTAGAAGGGGAGAAAAATGAAGATCACAACTTTTAATCCGCAGATCATCAGCAAGAATGGCGAGAATATCAGAAAGCTTTTTGAAGAACTGGGTTTTGAAATACGTCATGACCGCAAGGAGATCGGTTCTCTGGATTTTGAAGGTCTGCGCCTGAAGGATGAAAACGGTTCATATCTCGATATCATCAAAGCGCAGGAAGAACTGCCTTTAGAACACGATCTGACAGCGATCAGAATGAATGTCGATGACTATGAAAAAGCCTATGAACTGCTGAAAGCTCATGGCTTTGAAAACTTCTATGGTGATCATTTTGTCGATTCGCCTTCAGCTAAATCAGCCATGATGATTTCGCCCGGCGGTCTGATGATCAATCTTGTCTATCACAAGAAACATGATGGAGAGAAATGAATTATGGAAAACAGCGAAGTA
>CADCOR010000091.1 GCA_902803055.1 uncultured Erysipelotrichaceae bacterium | reverse complement strand
TCCTGACCAAAGTGGATGATAATGGCGATCCGCTTGAAGGTGCTGAGTTCAAACTCTACTGGGTCAATGGAACAACGGAAGAACTTCTTAGAGAAGAGATCGCCCCGAGCAAGAAGACAGAAACAGGAAAAGCAACGGTAACTGTTCAGGATCTGCAACAGGGTGCCATATACAAACTCGAAGAGACTAAAGCACCTGCCGGTTATCTGATCCTGAGCAAGAACATCTATTTCAGAATCTATGAAGATACTTCTGCTTCGACGCCGATCAAGAAAGCGGAGCTGTGTGACAAGAACGGTAACGCAGCCAGCTACGAGAACGCAACACTGTCTCCAGACAGCACGGAAGGTACAGACACAATAACCATCACGATCTCCAACACCCCTGGCGTAGAGCTTCCGATGACTGGTGGTGCCGGTACCGCAACTTACGCGATTCCTGGCGCAGCGTTAATGGGTATAGCGGCCGCACTGCTGGCAATAAAACGCTTATTCATGTAGTCAGCAGATTTCATGAATTAAACAAAAAACAACATTAAGATCAGAGATTGGTAGAAATTCCGATCTCTTTTCTTTATTATGGTTATAAATTAATAATTATAAATATATTCAAAGAAAGGGAAAACAATGAAAGTTCTGTTTATCGGCAACAGCCATACCTTTGTTCATTATGTGCCATTAAGAGTGATGGAATATGCAAGAAAAAAGAACAGAAAAATAGAAGCGGTGATGCTGACTCACCCCGGCATGGGTTTAGACTGGCATCTTGAACAGTCACAGACTTATTTTAATATCCTGTATGGTGATTATGACGCAATTGTTCTGCAGCATAATGCACATCCTTTTCCTGGCAAGAGATCTTTGCTGAACAGCGGCAAAAAAATCATAGACCTGATCCCGAAAAAAACCAAAGTCTATCTATATATGACCTGGAGTGAGAAAAACAATCCGAAAGGTCAGAAAAAGATGAGTGAAGCTTACGAAGAACTGGCAAGACAGACCGGTGCAGCTATCTGCCCAGTCGGAAAAATCTGGTGGGAAGTCAAACGTGTTCATCCGGAAGAAGAGCTGTATTTTGAAGATGGTGAACACACCTCGATACTTGGTGCATCACTGAGCGCAGTTGTTATTGGCAAAACGCTTTTAGGAAGAAAGTGTGAAGCCGAAAATTGTTATGAAGAAGCTAAAGAACTCGAGAAGTTCAGGCAGGATCCCCGAATGATAGATCTTGTCATGAATGAAGGAAAACTTGAGATGAAATAAAAGCACGTGAATTGAACTCACGTGCTTTGCTTTAATAAAGAATGTACGACTCTTTATACGCAGGTATAACCGCCATCAACAGCGATAGCCTGACCAGTTACATAACTTGACTCTTCAGCACCTAAGAAGATAGCGACTGAGTTGAGTTCACCTGGCTGACCATATCTCTTCATTGGAACAGACTGGTTAGCGAACTGCTGGAAGTATTCAGAATCCAGAGTTTCAGTAGTTAATTCAGTGTAGAAGTAACCCGGGCAGATAGTGTTGACTGTGATGTTGGAAGTAGCTAATTCAGCAGCAGCACCTCTTGAGAAGTTGACAACCGCACCCTTGGTTGTGTGGTATGCGATAGTTGGAATAGCAGTATTGCCAACTAAACCGTAGATAGAAGCGATATTGATGACACGGCCGTAAGTCTGTTTGCCTTCAGCCATAGCTTCTTTCATGAAGTTAACGAAGCCCTGAGTAACAGCGAATACAGAAGTGAGGTCGAGATTCAATGTGAAATCCCAGTCTTCTCTCTTGTAGTCTACTAATGGTGTGCCTGTACCTTTTTCACCACCGGCATCATTGACGATGACTTCGCAATGACCGAAGTGTTCCTTTACTGCAGCGACAGCAGCACTGATTGATTCAGCACTTGTAACATCGCAGGCAACCGGAAGAACATCAACACCGTATTTTTCTTTCCATTCCTTAGCGCTGGCTTCGAGTCTTTCAACTCTTCTGGCCATCAATACCAGATTGGCACCCTGCTGAGCATAGCCTTCAGCCATCTGTTTGCCCAGACCTGAAGAAGCACCAGTGATCGCAACAACTTTACCTGTATAATCGAACATATTTTCCTCCTTGTTCATATATGTTATACCTTTATAAGGTCCGTTTTAATGATACAAATTTATTTTGGTTCGTTCAACAGAATTGTTTCAAAATTAAAATAAATTTATTTATCAAAAAACAAAGCTTAAAAAAAATGATAGTATATAGATGAATTCTTGGTCTGTCCTGATGTTAAGAAAGGACAATTTTAAGAATATCGTTTACAGAAAGGACGGATTTTATATGTATAAAATCGTAAGCAGAAAACCTCTGAATGCTACCGTCACTCAGATGGAGATCGAAGCACCACTGGTCGCTAAAAAAGCGAAACCAGGCCAATTCATCATTTTAAGAGTAGATGAAGAAGGCGAAAGAATTCCACTTACTGTTGCCGGAACCGATCCGGAAAAAGGTACAGTCAAGATCATTTTCCAGATCGTTGGCGGTACAACCGAAAAACTCAATCACAAAGCCGAAGGCGACTGTCTGCAGGACTTCGTAGGTCCATTAGGTGTCGCTACTCACACTGATGGTATTAAAAAGGTATGTATCGTCGGCGGCGGTGTCGGCTGTGCGATCGCTATGCCTGTTGCTCAGGAATTCCACCGTTTAGGTGCGAATGTCACTTCAATCATCGGTTTCCGCAACAAGGACATCGTTATTCTTGAAGACGAATTCAGAGCCTGCTCAGATAAACTCTATGTCATGACTGATGATGGCTCATATGGCCAGCACGGCAATGTCACTGTTCCACTGAAGGAAATGCTGGAAAGCGGCGAAAAATTCGATCAGATCATCACGATCGGACCGCTGATCATGATGAAGTTCGTTGTTGCGACAGCTAAACCATTCGATATCCCAGTTACTGTTTCCATGAACCCGATCATGATCGATGGTACAGGCATGTGCGGCGGCTGCCGTCTGACACTCAACCAGGATGGCAAGAGAGTTACCAAGTTTGCCTGCGTTGACGGTCCTGATTTCAACGGCTACGAAGTTGATTTCGATGAGGCTATGTCAAGAAACAGAATGTATATGGATTTTGAAAAACACGCCTATGAAGAAGCGTGCAATCTGTTCAAGGAGGTCGCATAATGGCAATCGTACAAACCAAGAATCCAATGCCTGTTCAAGAGCCGGAAGTCAGAGCTCATAATTTCAATGAAGTTGCTTTAGGTTACAGCGAAGAAACAGCCATCAATGAAGCTAACCGCTGTCTCAACTGCAAGAATCAGCCATGTGTAGCAGGCTGCCCGGTCAATATTCATATTCCGGAATTCATCGCTAAAGTTAAAGAAGGCAAATTTGAAGAAGCTTATCAGATCATTTCTGAAACTTCATCTTTGCCAGCTGTCTGTGGCCGTGTCTGTCCACAGGAAAGCCAGTGTGAATCCAAATGTACTTTAGGTATCAAATTTGAACCGGTCGGCATCGGCAGACTGGAGAGATTTGTTGCCGATTATCATAACGAACACAATACAGCCAAGCCAAATGTACCAGCACCAAACGGTCATAAGGTTGCAGTAGTCGGTTCCGGTCCTTCCGGATTAACCTGTGCCGGTGACCTCGCCAAGAAGGGTTACAAGGTTGCTGTATTTGAAGCTTTACATACAGCCGGCGGCGTGCTGGTCTATGGTATTCCTGAATTCAGATTGCCAAAGAAGATCGTTGCCAAAGAAGTTGAAACACTTAAAGATCTCGGTGTTGATATCGACACCAACGTCGTTATCGGCAAGACCTTAACGATCGATGAACTGTTTGAAATGGGTTATGAAGCAGTATTTGTTGGTTCAGGTGCCGGTTTACCGCGTTTCATGAACATTCCTGGTGAAGCACTCAAGGGTGTTTACTCAGCCAACGAATTCCTGACCAGATCCAACCTGATGAAAGCTTATAAAGAAGATCCGGTGACTCCGATCATGAAGGGCGGCAAGGTTGCGGTCGTCGGCGGCGGTAACGTCGCGATGGATGCAGCCAGAACTGCTTTAAGATTAGGTGCAGAAAAAGTCTACATCGTCTACAGAAGATCGATGGAAGAACTGCCAGCGAGAAAAGAAGAAGTCGAACACGCTGAAGAAGAGGGTATCGATTTCAGACTGCTGAACAACCCGATCGAGATCTTGGGCTACAACAACCCTGATGATCCAAGAGATCCAAAGAACGGTTTTGTTACAGGCATCAAGTGCATCAAGATGGAACTTGGTGAACCGGATGCTTCCGGCAGAAGAAGACCGGTTGAAATTCCTGGTTCTGAGTTTGTCTTAGATGTCGATGCTGTTGTCATGTCCATCGGTACGTCACCTAACCCATTGATCAAAGACACAACCAAAGGCCTGGAAGTCAATTCACACGGCGGTATCATCGTCAACGAAGACGGTCTCACTTCCCGTGATGCTGTGTATGCCGGCGGCGATGCCGTTACCGGTGCAGCAACCGTTATCAGTGCGATGGGTGCCGGCAAACTGGCTGCCAAGTCCATTGATGAATACTTAAGCAAAAAACAATAATGAAACTATATCTCTATTACGGCGAATATACCGCAAAACAAGATGTGGAAAACATCGCTGATAGACTGAAAGAGAGGAGTCACATCATCTGTGACTCCTTTTCAGATTGTGATCTGATCCTGTCCTTAGGGGGTGATGGCACACTGTTAAAAGCTGCTCAGCACGCGATCAGATACGATAAGCCATTAGCCGGCATCAATTGCGGACGTTTGGGTTATCTGTGTCTGCTCAAGCAGGAAGAGCTTGCCGGATTTGATAAGGCACTGGCTGAGGCGACCATAAGTGAAAAAACACTGCTCAAATGTCAGATGGATGGTGTCGATTATTATGCGGTCAATGATATTGCCGCAGGCAAGACTTCTTTTGGCAAGACTGTTGATCTCTCACTGTCTGTCAACGGACACTTCCGATATACGACAAGGTGTGACGGTCTGATCGTCGCAACGCCAGTCGGTTCTTCAGCTTACAATCTGTCAGCCTATGGACCGCTGCTTGATGATGATACAGGAGTCCTGACGATCACACCGATCTGTTCGCACACCAAAGATATCCACACCCTGATCGTGAAAGACGACAAGGAAGTCACGATCTCTGTCAATCACGATGAAGCCGGTGTCTTTGCAGATGGTGAATTCATTGGCAGTATTGCCGACGCCATCACGATCGTCAAAGCCGAGAAGAAACTGAAACTTTTAAGTAAAACAAAATAAAGGTAAAAAATATGGAAAGATGTCTGACCAGTAAAACTGATAACTGCAAGACCTGCTACAAATGTATCCGCAGCTGTCCGATCAAGGCCATCTCTTTTGAAAACAACCGCGCTTCGATCATTCACGAAGACTGTGTTTTGTGCGGGACCTGTTACAACGTCTGTCCCTCAAAACTGAAAGTCATACGCAACGACATAAACAAAGTAAAGAAGATGCTGGAGAGCGAAAAAGTGATCGTCTCCCTGGCGCCAAGCTTTGTTTCCTACTATGAAAACAGCGACATCGACTGTCTGAGTGAGACTCTTAAAAAACTCGGCTTTGCGGAAGTTGAAGAAACAGCGATCGGTGCTACGATGGTCAAGAAAGCCTATGATGAGATGCTTGAAGAAGGAAGAGATATCCTGATCTCCTCCTGCTGTCACAGCGTCAATACCCTGATCCTCAAGCACTATCCGGAATGCAAGCAATACCTCGCTGATGTCTTATCGCCGATGTGCGCTCATGGTCTCAACATCAAGAAGCGCTATGAGAATGCCAAGGTCGTTTTTATCGGACCATGCATCGCCAAAAAAGATGAAGGTGATCGAAGCGAGTATATTGATGCGGTACTGACTTTTGAGGAGCTCGATCAGTGGCTGAATGAAGAAAACATTGAACTGTTAACGACCGAGAATAAACAGAAACAGGAAAAATCAAAAGCCCGTCTGTTTCCGACCGGAGGCGGCATCATCCGCACCATGGAATGCAGCAGCAAAAAACACGACTACATCGTCGTCGATGGCATGAATGAAGTGATCGCCTGTCTTGAAGATATCAAGGAAGGCAAGATCCATAACTGTTTCATTGAGATGTCAGCCTGCGAAGGCAGCTGCATCAATGGTCCGGTTGTCAAAAACAGACACAGTTCCCCAGCGCGCAATGCTCTGTTAGTAAATAACTATGCAGGAAGTGAAGACTTTGAATACAGTCTGAGTGATACTTCCGATATCCGCACCGTGTATGACCGCTCAGCGATCTATCATCGTCAGCCAAGTGAAGAAGAGGTTGAAGCGATGCTGAAGAAGATGGGCAAGGAAGACAAAGAAGATCAGCTCAACTGCGGCTGCTGCGGCTATGACAGCTGTCACGATAAAGCGGTTGCGATCTTAAAGGGTTATGCCAACATCGATATGTGTCTGCCGCTGCTGATGGAAAAATCACGGTCTTTGGCCAACAATATCGTCAACAATACGCCTAACGGCCTGATCGTTTTAGATGAGGAACTCAATATCGGTTTAATAAACAACACGATGTGTAAACTGGTCGGTGTTCCTTCTCCTGATACGCTGATCAATCAGCACATTGCTTCCATCCTTGATCCTTCCGATTTCTTTGAGGTCTTGGAAGGCAAGCAGATCTTTGCCAAGAGCGAGTATCTGAAAGAATATGAAAAGTATGTGGTAAAGACGATCTCCTATGATCGCAAATTCAAGGTGCTGGTCTGTGTCTTCCGCGATATCACAAGCGAAGAAGAAAACAAACACAATCATCAGGAACTGGTGAAGAATACCATTTCCATTACCGATTCGCTGTTAGAAAAGAATATGCGTTCCGTGCATGAGATCGCTTCTCTGCTGGGTGAAACGACAGCCGAGACTAAAGTTGCCCTGGAAAAACTGAAGAGCCTGGTGAAGAGCGATGAATGATCTCTATACTGATTACGGCTATGTCTCTTTGAACCATGTCGGAGAAAAACTGTGCGGTGACAACGTATCGGTCAGGAAGCTTTCCGAAAACGATTATGTCATCGTGCTGGCCGATGGTTTAGGCAGCGGCATCAAGGCCAACATTCTGTCGACTCTCACTTCGATCATGATGTCAAAGATGGTTGGCAGTGACATCGACATCGAGCAGTGTGTACAGACGATCATTGCGACTCTGCCGGTATGCAAAGACAGAGGCGTAGCCTATTCGACTTTTTCACTGATCAGCGTTAAAGACAATCACCTGATCACGATCTATAACTACGACAACCCCTCGCCGTTTATCGTCAGAGAAGGCAAGGCTTTT
>CADCOR010000090.1 GCA_902803055.1 uncultured Erysipelotrichaceae bacterium | reverse complement strand
TCGGCTTTGATCTCTTTGGAGATCGCATAGAACTTGTCAGCTTTATAAGGATAATCGCCTTCATCCTGTAAAGTCCGGCCGCTGATCCCATAGTTGATCACCTGCGTCCCATCATCAAGCAAGTGTTCCAGATAATACTCCCAGGTCTCCTCTTTTTTCCCATTGACTCCGGCACCGTAGGTGATACTGTCACCGATACAGGCGATATGTCTTTTACCCTCGATGACCTTTGGCGTCTTAGGGATGACCAGACGTCTGAGATAAAAATCAACGATCTTATCCAACATGTGTTTCATTTCCTTTACTGTTTTCTCCAAAGGCTCTAAACAGCCTTGAGGCATTTATCAGCAGCTGTTTCCTGCTTAAAGTTCCCTGTCTGATACCTTCCTTCATGGCTTTGAAATCTTTCCTGCTGCCGGGCATGAACAGGCTGTGGCTGGAAGCTGCGACCTTGGCCGGATCCGGAGTGCCGTAGATACAGCCTTTGACCGGCTTGACCATCGATACGACCCAGTCAGTCATCAGGACCCCGTCATAAGCCCATTCTCTTCTTAAGATATCAGTACATAAGCCAATATGTTCGGATGTATGGATGCCATTAAGCAGATTATAGGAAGACATCAGCGCATAAGGATCGCTTTGCCTGATGCAGTATTCAAATCCTTTGAGATAGAGCTCACGCATCGCTCTTTCGGAGACCATCGAGGAGTTTCCATAGCGATTGAATTCCTGATTGTTGGCTGCATAGTGCTTGAGGGTCGCTCCTTTGCCGGGATGGGACTGTACGCCTTTTGTGATCGCGGCAGCCAATACACCGGAAACAAGCGGATCTTCCGAGAAGTATTCAAAGTTCCTTCCGCACAATACATCGCGATGAATATTCAAGGCCGGTGCCAGCCAGAGATCCACATTGAACAGTGCCATCTCGCTTCCGACGATATCACCAAGTTCATAGGCAAAATCCGGATCGAAGCTCTGAGCGATCGCCGTACCGATCGGAATAGCCGTACACCACTGTTCAAGCTTTTCCACATTCTTCGGTTTTCGGGACATAAGCCTGAGTATCAGTCTGGCGAACGCCGGCAGAAGTTCCATGACCGTCTCCGGTATCCCGGAATCAAGACCATGAGCACCAACTTCATCGACATAATAATACTTCGACAGACGCAGACCGGCCGGACCATCAGCCATGACGATATTCTTCAAGCCCTTGTCTAAGGCGACCTTGGAGCTTTCACCTGCTGCTCCCGCTACTGTAAAAGAGGCTTCACCGATCACATTGGCCAATCCAGCTTTAGGTGAGAAAGCGCCGATATTTAGATAGATCAGATCTTCATCAGTCAGATCCTTCAGTCGTTCCTCGATCTTATCATCTGCTTCATAACTCACTTCTGCCGTTTCAAACAGACCAGGATCGATCATGATCTTTCTGATCTTCTCATCGATGTTCTCCCTTTCTCTTATGATGACAAGATCTTTGAAGCCGGGATCACCCAGCAGGTTTCTGACTTTCTTTAAGATCACTTCTTCTTTGAATTCAAGAACAGCGATCGCTGTTGTATCGATACTGCTGTTTCCTAAACGGACGAGGTGATCGCCCTGTTCCAGGTAATAGACTGCTCTTTCCTCATCATATGAAGCAAGATCTTTAAGATCAAAACTCAATTTTACTTCTCTGCTTTCTCCAGGCAGAATTTCTTCGCTGCGCTTGAAAGCCACCAGATCCTGATAGGCATGATTTGATTTGTTCTCCGGTTTTGAGACATAGACCTGCAGGACTTCCTGACCCTTATATTCCTTACTGAGATTGTTTACGACCGCACTGATGTCGACCCTTGTGCCGCTGACGTTGATATCTTTAAACTCATAACTGAGATCCGCAAAACCCAGACCATGACCGAAAGGATAAAGCGCCTTACGACCGATCGAATCGAAATAGCGGTAGCCGACATAGATGCCTTCCTTATAGCGTGTATCATTGAGTTCATCAAAGTCGCCCGCATGACAATAATTCTCATAGGCATCCCAGGTGGTTGCCAGTTTTCCCGAAGGATATAATCGGCCCAGCAGAAAGTCAGCCAGTACATGTCCGGTCTCGACGCCAAGCTGCGATAAGACGAGGATGTTTTCAACGAAATCGACTTCACTCAGATCGACCGGTCCGCCCGCATTGACGACCAGTAAAAGTTTTTTGTGTTTCTGCTTCAAAGCCAGCAGATTCTTCTTCTCGGTCTCCGTAAGCATGAAGTCGCCCCTTACAGCCACGCGGTCGTTTCCTTCACCCGATACCCGGCTCAAAACATAAACGGCCGTTTCACACTCTTCTTCCAGATCGTGATCATATTCGCCTTCCAGCATGACCTTGCCCATGCTTTCAGCGACTGCCGAAGCGTGATGCCGGCGGGCTTCCTTTTTTATGTACCTGATAAAATCTTTCCTGAACTCTTTTCTTATTTCATCATAGAAATCCAGCCAGCTCTTGGTCTTGACGATAAAACCGCGATCTTCCAGACCCTTTTCGCAATCCACAAAGAAACGGGAATTGACCTCACCGGAACCGGTACCGCCTTTGACTGTCAGGCGTCCGCCGTTGCCATATAAAGCGATCTCGTCAGCTTCCTTCAAAGGGAAATCGCCATTCTTCTTTAACAGAACAATACACTCACCCATACGGGCATAGATCTTATCAAGATGTTCCTGTTCGTGTTTTTCCAGCTGCATAACTTTACCCCTGTTTCTCTATTCCTGATGTCCTGATTTCAATATGAACATTTATCCAGGACACTTTCTGTCCAATATAATTATAGGAAATATCAAAGCAGATAAAAAACCGGACTTCACAAATCCGGTTTCATAATTATCTGGTCAAAAGTCCGGCATCGAGCACAAACTGTGAACCATCCACATAGCGTGCTCTGTCAGATGCTAAGAACACAACCGCATTGGCGACATCTTCCGGTTCAATCCAGGGAACAGGCTGCAGATTGCCGGCGGAAGCTTCGGCGATCTCCATCGGTGTCTTGCCTTCCATCGCGGCCAGGCCATCATTCATCGGTGTATTTACGCCAGTCGGATGGATCGAAATAACTCTGATATTATCCGGTGCCAGTTCGATGGCTAGAGCCTTGGTGAAACCGGTCAGACCAAACTTGCTGGCGGTGTAATGAGACAGACGATTGCCGCCTCTTAAGCCCATGACGGAAGAGTTGTTGATGATGACACCGGACTGCTGCTTCTTCATGTAAGGTACCACCGCTCTGGTCACTTTGAAAGCACCGGTCAGATTGATACCGATCATCGCATCCCAGGCTTCATCAGTCATTTCATCAACTTTATAGTAGGCGCAGATACCGGCGTTGTTGAACAGGATATCGATATGACCAAAAGCTTCAATCGTTCCGTCAACAGCTTTTTGAACTTCTTCGTTATTTCTAACATCACCGGTAAAGACAACAGCCTTGCTGCCAAGATCTTCAACTTCCTTTTTAAGTGAAAGCAGCTCTTCGCTCGTACCGAATTCATAGCTTGGGTATTCAGCCTTTTTAGCCAGATCATAGCCGGCGATATAGGCGCCTTCTCTTGCAAAAGCCAAAGCTGTAGCCCGACCCTGTCCATGAGCTGCTCCAGTAATGAATACTACTTTTCCTGCAAATTCTTTTTCCATTTCTTATCCCTTTCTGTAATTGATCAGTATCTCATCGAGATCCACTTTCGCGGTGGTGACAAAGACGTTTGTCGCATACATCTGTCCCGCAAAAGCGATCAGCTGTATCATCTGTTCTTCGCTGTAATAGGAATCAAGTTCATCATACAGTTCAGCTGGTATGTTGTGAAAATCTTTTGCCATAGCTCTGGCAAAGTTCCAGATCGTCTCTTCTTTCTCTGACAGCTTCAAGGCATCAGGATCTTCTCCGTTTTCGATCAGGATCCTGCGGAAGAATGTGCCGCAGACCAGACAGTCATTTCCTGAAGAAATGCCATAACATAAAATGTTAAACTCTCTTTCACTCATAAACTGCTTAACTTCTTTGCTCAGATCATACCAGCCCATATAGATCTCAAAAGCTTTCAGATCGCGAAGCAGGGTGTATTTCATGTTGGTCATATGACCGCCCTGTACTTCCTCGTGGTACCTGATTGCTTCTTTCTGTTTTTCATTCAAGCCTAATTCATCAGCTCTTTTATATCTGGCCATTTTTCTCCTCCTTTAATTTCCGGTTGTATTCATCAATTTCAGCCGTGGTCTGCTGATCATCAAAAAACAGATAGAACAGCAAGGCAATAAAGATCATGATCGTAATTATCACGGCCGTGATCTGTACGCCTTCCTTGGTAGCCAAGGCAAAGCCGGGTGAATTATAGGCGATGATGATCGGACATAAAGCCACGACCGCACTCTGGCCAAGCTGCTGGATAAAGGCTCTGACCGTCATAAACATAGCGGTATTATCTTCACCGGTTCTGATCTGATCAAGCTGTGCAATATCCGCAAAAGCGGCATTAGGAACGATATTGGTTATCGAAATCGGGAAACCGATCAGCACACCCAGCAGGATCGCAAAAGTTACCGGTGAGATTATCTTCACGACATATTCGTGCAAAGCAATTGAAGCATATAACACCGTATAGACACAGCAGGCAAAGACGATCATCTTCTTCTTGCCGTATTTCTTTACTCCGTAATTGACAAGCGGATAAGAGGCCACACCGATGATCATCGCAATCGCCATGACGATCGTCGCATAGGAATCACCCGCATCTCCCAAACCGATAAGCAGACGCAGATAATAGAGCAGTGTCGTATTGAAAAACTGGAAAGCCACCCACATGAAGAAGAAGCCGATCGTCAGGATCAGATAGTTCTTATATTTGAAAGTCCTCTTGAATGAAAGTTTCAAGGGCGTATAGGATGGCTCAGCCTTGGCATACTCAGTCTCGGGAAAAGTGAAAGCCGGCACAAAGACAAAATAGCCCGCGATCAGTGAAACGACCACAAAGACACCACGCCAGTAATTTAGCGGTGATACACCCATTTTCATAAAGACTGAACGCAGGATCGGTGCAATATAAACCAGCGCTGAACCCAGTACGAAGAAGAACGTCTCCTTAGTAAAGAATTTCATTCTTTCTTCTGTATCGGTGACGATCTCTGTGGCCAGTGCTGAGAAAGGAACCAGATACAGCGATGAAGAGATAAAGTATATCGCCATCATGACTCCGACCCAGATGGTATTCGCCAGACTTGCCCCCGGGAAAGGAGCCAGCCCAAGCAAGGCACCTGAGATCACCCAAGGCAAAACAGCCAGACGCATGAAAGGAACTCTTTTCCCCTTGGCATTAGAAAGACGATCGGATTTGGAAGCGATCCAGGGATCGATAAACGCGTCAATGATCGCGCCAATGCCACGCATGATCGCAAAAGCCACCGCCCCGAAGACCAGCTTCTGGGGAATGCCGCTTCCCTCAGCCGGAACATAGAGTGCCATCAGATAAGTCGTGATCAGACCGTTGAACAGTGATCTGGCCAGATCGCCATAACAGAATCTGGTCAAAGCCTTTTTCTTTCTGATTTCAGCAGAATTGTCATCCATAATCAATTACCCCCTTATATTAAAAAATCCGGAATAGCTCCGGATCCTTAATAACTGTATAAAACCATATGTTAAAACAGTTCACAGACAGTGATCCGGTATTCAATTACTTTCATACAACAACAATTCAAATACCGCTTCATCGTTTCCCCCTTAACTGTTTTTATAATCTTAAATGTAGCACTATTTGCGGATTATGCAACTGATATTATCTTTGTGCAGGTATCATAAAAGGCATCTGTGTGATGCCTCTGTTATATAATATTTCAGCTTTTCTATTCGACACCCGTCCTTGGTGCAAC
>CADCOR010000089.1 GCA_902803055.1 uncultured Erysipelotrichaceae bacterium | reverse complement strand
TTCTGGCAGCCATTGCTGTTATCCAAGAGATAGCGCACAACGTAATTCACATTCATGTATTCATCAAGTCTGGAAACAGCATTGATCTTAGGGATCACATTATAGGACAGATTCTCATAGGATACATCTGCTCCCAATAGAAACTTAATCGGATAGATGTCTTCATTTTTTAACACAGTCAGCATCTTTTTCATCAGATAGCGGTTATAGTCAAAGACAGAGACCATATCAGCCAGCGTCGCTAAACCGCCATAGGCAAAATTAAGACTGTCTTCCCTGAAGGAGTTTGCCAGCAAGGCACAGATGCCAGCCGCACACATATCGTGATATTTTTTCGGAAAAAGTGAAGGATGCAGGATCCCATCGCAATCCGGCAGCTGTTTATATTCGTGATGATCGATCACAAAGGTTAATAAGCCTGCCAGTCTCGCCTTATTCAGCTGATCGGCGGCAACGATCCCGTTATCCACGCAAAGCAGAACATCAAAACCGTTTTCAACTGCTGTATCAACGATCTTATCATTCAAGCCATAGCCTTCTTTGCTGCGGGATGGAATGTAGTAATTGGCTTTGATTTTTAGATCACTCAGCAGCTTCATCATGATCGTCGTTGCGCAAATGCCATCGCAGTCATAATCCCCAACAATAAAAAATCTTTTATCCTTTAAGGATAAAAGCTGTTTTCTGAAATTCTTCAGTATTTCAAGATCATAATCTGGTTCAAAATCCGTGACATCAAGAGCCTGCTCAGATACATTGCTGATCTGGCAGATACACTTTATGATGTCTCCGTCTTTGGGATGGAAACGATATTTCATAGCTAATGCAAGCCGACATACAGGCCGATCAGAGCCAGGATCGCTTCTACCGCATAGAACGAGAGAACGACTCTTTTCTCCGAATGTCCTTTGATCACAAAGGCATAGTGGATCGGCGTATAGGAGAATACCCTTTTATGAAACAGCCGCACAGAAAGCTGCTGTACAACTACACAGAACATCTCGGCAACAAATACACCGCCGATGATGAATAAGGCGACATGCAGATTCATAATGACTCCTAATGAGGCAAATAAAGCCCCTAAAGCCAGAGAACCGCTGTCTCCCATGAAGATCTTAGCCGGATGGAAATTGAACTTCAGATAGCCTAAGAGACCAGCCAGAATGCAGACCAGGAATAACAGGATATTGCTTTCACCTTTGACATAAGTCAAAACCGCAAAAGCCGCTAAAGCAATAAACGATACGCCCGCACAAAGGCCATCCATGCCATCCGTAAAATTGACCGCATTGGCTTCAGCCATATATTCCAGCGTCATGAACGCAAAGAACGTTATCCAATGCATGCCGATGTTTACACCAAAAAACGGAATATAGACACCTTGCGGAATGACATCCCTGAACAGCATAAAAAGAATAAATGTATAGCCAAATTCCATCAGGAGTCTCGTCTTTGGTGAAAGGCCATCATTTTTATGTGATCTGATGACTAAAGAGTCATCAATAAATCCTACCGAACAGTATAAAAGATAAGATAAAAGCACAAAAAGAAATTTAGGATCGATCAAAGAGTTGGGATTGACCAGCAAAGCCACAACGCTTGGCACCACCACAAACATGAGACCACCCATGATCGGTGTCTTTTCCTTCTGTTTGAATTCTTCCAAAGCGTATTCAGAAGTAACCTGATTGATGTCCTTTTTCTTTAAATAGGCAATAAAACGCGGCATGATCAGAAACATCATGACCAGTGTTATCGCAAAAGCCAGAAAATACCTAAACATTCCCATATGCGCTATTATACTACAAGTTGAGCCTATTCTATATTATTATCTTCTGAAACAGAGCCATTATCAGTGCTGGCATCAGGAGCTGTCACTTCTTCCTGATGATTGATCTCACGGAAACTGATCGCGATCTCCGTGTCAGAATTAACGATACTGCCAGGAGAAACGGACTGTTCAAAAGCTACGCCGTATCCTTTTAAAGTTATCGGCAGGCGTGACATATTCCAATAGCCGATGACATCTTTTCGCGTCCACCCGCTGAAATCAGGCAGATAGATATTATTTCCATCTGTCTTTACAAACACTTTCTGATCGGTATAGACATCAGTATTCTGCTTTGGATACTGATCGATGATATTATTGCCATCGCCGATCATGATCACGTTCAGATCGATATCACTCATGATCGTTTCAAGATCACTGACATTATGGGCCAGCAAGTTAGGCATCGAATACTTCTCAATATATTTTTCAGCCGGTTCATTATCCGAATTGATCGATGAACTTTCCAGCAAGGCAATGCGGTCGATCAGATCCGGGATCGGTTTTTTATCATAATTGTAATAAACGGTCTTATCTGAGACATAGGCATAATAGATCTCATATTCCGGATCTTCATAAGGGAAACCCAGCATGCAGGAAACGATGTTGACATCTTCTGAATATTCACCTTCCATGGCAATTTCCGATGTACCGGTCTTGCCCATGACTTCGACAGTCTTGGCCGCATAGTGACGGCAGGTGCCGCTTTCATCAGATACGACCCGGCGAAGCAGATCCTGCATATGTTTGGCCGTGTCAGCACTGATTGGCCGATCTACGACATTGCGGGTTCCTTTATATACAGTCGTATTGCTGTTTGGATCAACGATGCGATCGATTATATATGGCTTCAGCATCTCACCATTGCCAAAAATCGCCGTATAGGCCTGCAAGATCTGCAGCATCGTGGTTGATGAACCCTGTCCATAAGTAGCACAGATATCATCGACTGGCGATAAACCATAGTTGGTATATCCGGAGATCTCACTGATGCCATCAGTCTCAACGTTCTGGTAGAGATGGAAGCGATGCAGATAATCTTCATAGTTGTCTTTGCCGACATATTGTGAAAGCAAAGTCGCTGTGGCAACATTGCTGGAATAGATGAGTCCGTAATCAAGCGGAATAAAACCCCAGTTTTTATGGTCGACGTTATTGATGCAGCCTAACTGATCACCAGCGTAAGTTCTGCCTGAAGAGGCTGTATAGCAGTATGGTGAAGAATCAAAGCCCTGTTCTCCATCATAGACACCAAGATCCATCGCTGCCGCATAAATGATCGATTTGATGACCGAACCTGCCTCATAGGCGAGCTGGGAGCCATAGTTAACCTGAACATCGTCAGATGAAGGCTGATTAGGGTCGAAGGAAGGAGTCTGAGCCCAGGCAAGGATCTTGCCGGTCTTGACTTCAACTACAGCTCCCCAGGCTCGGGATGCATCTTTAAATTCGACTGTTTCCTGCAAAGCGGTATTAAGAGCTTCCTGAATGGAATTATCAAGAGTCAGATAGACATCATAGCCGTTGATCGCCTCAACAGTGCTGTCATACATGCCTGGCAGGATATAGCCATATTTATCCCGCTGGTAGGAATGAAAACCATCCGTACCGGATAATTCATCATCGAGGTATTCCTCAATCCCGAGTTTGCCGATCAGTTTGCCGGTATTATCGGATTGGGCAAAACCGACTAGCTGCGGTGAAAAATCAGCGCCAAAAGGATAATAGCGCTTGTAGGAATTGCGGAATTCTATGCCATGCAGGCCTTCGATCGCTTCGATCTGTGCCTTCTGATCTTCACTGAGATTTCTGCCCTTGGCACCTAGTTCGATCTGATAAAGGCCGCTGTTCGAAGTCAGAATAGAATAGATCTCATTTTCATCCATATCCAGGATCGGGGCAAGCATCTTGGCTGTATAGGAAGGATTATCAACGAATGCGATCTGATCCGAACTCGATAGACGTTCAGGATCCAGAAAGCAGATAATGTCGTAAGTCTTGACATCCTGAGCAACGATCTCACCATCTGAATCATAGATATTGCCTCTTGAAGCAAAGATCTTCTCCTCAACATTCGATACCGAACTTACATAATTGACCAAAGAAGTTCCGGAACGGATATGAACCTTATTGACGGTAACTAAAAAAACGTTAACTATCACCAGAATGACGACAGTTAACATTATGAAGTACAGAAAAGCCAGGCTTCTGTTACTTCGTTTCATGATTATTCACCTGTAACAGAGATTATATTGTCGCTTACCTGGTCAAGGTCAGCAGCCTCCGCCACTGCATAGATACGATCCTTGTTTTCCAGATTGTTTATTTCATAGCTTAACGTCTGATTAGCTGATCTTAAAGCCACGAGTTCTTCATTCATGGCCTGAATCTTCATCGTCAGACTTGTATTTACCGTATTGATCAGCAGGTTCATGGTGATACCCACAAATAAAGACACAGTAAAGATGACCGCTGCGATACCGGTGAAATTCAATCTTCTTCTTTTCCTAGTAACTATCTTTGCCATATCTCTTTCTAACCCCTCTGATAATCGCGCTCTTGGCACGGCTGTTGTTTTCGATCTCTTCCTTATCAGCTTTATCTCCATGATTCAGCAGTTCATAAGGTGCCTGCTTCACTTCTTCCGGTCTTAAGGCAATCCGTTTGTCATCATCAACACTGGACAGTCTTCTGAAGCAATACTTCACCATCTTGTCTTCCAGCGAATGGAAGGTGATGATCACTACCCTGCCATCGACCTTCAGAATCTGATCAAAGCTGTCAAGAAAATGTTTCAGGGAATCAAGCTCATGATTCACTTCGATCCTGATAGCCTGAAAACTCTGTTTGGCCGGATGGCCTTTCTTGCTTAAGACCTTGTAAGGAAGCGCTTTCTTAATCACTTCCACCAGCTGCAGAGTCGTTTCGATCGGACGCTCTTCAACGATCTTTCTGGCGATCCTTTTAGCGTTCTTCTCTTCACCGTACTCATAGAGCACTTTTGCGAGCCTTTCTTCATCATATTCGTTGACCACTTCATAGGCGCTGAGTTCATCGCTCTGATCCATGCGCATATCCAGAGGTCCATCATAGCGGTAAGAAAAACCTCTTACCGCCTCATCGAACTGTGGCGAAGAAACACCCAGATCAAGCAGAATTCCATCTACCTGATCTACATATTTATTCATATTCATGTAGTTATCATGAATATAAATCACATTGTCATATTCTTTTAAGACTTCCTTGGATTCCTTGATCGCTTCTTCGTCAAGATCGAAGCAGTACAGTTTACCCTTCTTGAGTCTCTCCAGAATCAGTTTTGAATGGCCGCCTCTGCCCAATGTGCCATCCACATAGACACCATCTTCCTTTATCTTCAGCAAGTCGATGGCCTTTTGAGGCATCACCGATACATGCTTAATCATTGTTCAGCAGCTCACTCAGATTCTCTGCAACTTCTTCAAAGTTATTCGAAGCATCCAGATAGTAGCTCTCCCAGGTTGCCTTGTCCCAGATTTCAATGTGGTCATTAGCACCGATGACAACACACTCTTTAGTGATGTTTACCGGTTTAGCCAGGAAGGAAGGAACAGCGATACGCCCTTGATTGTCTAAAGTGCATTCCGTTGCGGTACTTGTCAGCATTCTTATATACTGACGGGCAGCCTTTTTAGTGGTCGGCAGTTTATTGACTTCTTCAAACAGCTTTTCCCACTGCTTGAGGGAATAGATCGTCAAACAGCCATCAAGACCACGAGCCAGGATAAAGGTGGTGTGAAGTTCATCACGAAACCGGGAAGGTATAATGATTCTTCCTTTGGCATCCAGATTGTGTTGGTACTCGCCAATAAACATCTACCACTATCCCCCACTTAGTTCCACTTTCTACCACTATTATTTCATCTCATCCCACTTTTGTAA
>CADCOR010000088.1 GCA_902803055.1 uncultured Erysipelotrichaceae bacterium | reverse complement strand
TGTTGATTATAGATTTCTATTCTGTTAAAATACTATCGTTATGATTAAAGCAGACGATGTTCCTTTATCGTGCAAGAGTGCTTTCCACATCTCTTTAGGGAGGTGTTTTTATGAATAATTCCGATATTCTTCTCATCCTGATTTTTTTGGTGCTCTGTTATTCGTTCTTTTCTGCTTCAGAGACTGCTTTCAGTTCCTTAAACAAGATCAAATTGAAGGCGTTAGCTAATGCGGGCAATAAGCGGGCAGAAAAAACCTATGAACTTACTGAGAACTTTTCTAAATTACTGACTACAATTCTGATCGGCAATACGATCGTCAATGTCGTTTCCGCTTCTTTGGCGACGGTTCTGTTTACCAATCTTCTTGGAGGCAATGGCGTTGCCGTCTCTTCAGTTGTCATGACGCTTGTCATCATGATCATCGGTGAAATAATTCCTAAAAATATTGCGAAATATGCACCAGAAAAGTTTGCGATGTCAGCTACGCCATTATTAAGACTTCTGTGCTGGCTGTTTACGCCGCTGACTTTTGTCTTTGAATATCTGGAAAAAATGATCGGGAATATGTTTGAAAAGGAATCAGATTCCTATTCGACTGATGAGTTCATTACCATGGTCGAAGAAGCTAATGAAGACGGCGATATCGAAGATCATGAAGCCGATCTGATCACAAATGCTTTGGAATTCAACGATCTCAATGTCGGTGATATCCTGACTCCGCGAATCGATGTCATTGCGATCGACATCAATGAAGATACTATCGAAGAGATCGAACTCAAATACCGTGATTCCGGTTTCTCCCGTTTGCCGGTTTATGATGATTCACTTGACAATATCGTGGGTGTACTCATTGAGAAGGATTTCTATTATCATCTTTTATATGAAAAGTCGACCAATATCAAAGAGATCCTCAAAGAAGTCATTTATACCTCTCCGCAGGTCAAAATATCTTCCTTGCTGAAACAGCTGCAGACTTCCAAGTCTCATCTGGCAATCGTTGTCGATGAATACGGCGGCACGCAGGGTATCATTACGATGGAAGACATTCTCGAAGAACTTGTCGGCGAGATCTATGATGAACACGATGAGGTTGTTGAATACTACAAGAAATTAGATGATAACACTTATCTTGTCAAAGCTGATGTTGATATCGAAGACATGTTTGAGCACTTCGGCATCGACAATGATGAGGATTATGAGTTCAATACGGCTTCAGCCTGGGTCATTGACATTCTTGATAAAATCCCGGTCAAAGGGGACAGCTTTGATTTCATGAATATGCATGTAGAAGTCACTGATGCGGACTCCAAAAAGGTCAATGAAATCAAGATTGAGTTTAAAAAAGAAGATAATGACAAGAAAGACAAGTGATTGTCTTTTTTGGTTATAATAAATTTGTGCAGCAGTATTTCTATCATTCACCGCTTAATGAAAAGATGATTGTCGATCTTGATGAAGATGTCCTGTACCATCTGATCAAGGTATTAAGAAAGGATCCTTCCTACACCTTTCGTCTGTGCGATAGTGAAGGCAAGATCTTTCATGCGCACCTCATCAGCAATAAACAGGCCGAAATACTGCAATATCTTGATGAAGACAACGAGCTGGAAACTGATCTTACCTGTATCATGTCTTTGATAAAAAACGATAAACTTGAGCTCACCATTCAGAAACTTACGGAATTAGGCATAAGAAGAATTGTTTTGTATGAAGCGGAAAGAAGCGTGGTAAAGCTCAAGGAAGAAAAGAAGGTTCTGCGCTTAACAAAGATCGCCAGGGAAGCAGCCGAACAGTCACATCGCAATATGATCCCGGAGATCTGTGCTGTTAATTCCATAAAGGATTTGAATCGCTATAAAAGCGATCATAACTATATCTGTTATGAAGCTGAAAAGAATATTGCGGATTTGGATGTGAAAGGCTCGATCAGTTTTATTATCGGACCGGAAGGCGGCTTTGAAAAAAATGAATACGAAAAGATCTGCGAGCTCGGTTTTGAATCGATCAGTCTGGGCAAAAGGATCTTAAGGGCAGAAACGGCGGCCATATATATGAGCAGTGTTATAGTAAGCAAATGTCAATGAAAACTTATGCAATGATGATTTTGGGATGTAAGGTGAATGATTATGAAGCAGCTTATGTCCGGGAAAACATGAACAGGCACTTTGAAGAAGTATCTTTTAAAGATAAAGCTGATATTTATCTTATTTTTACCTGTTGTGTGACAAACATGGCTGAAGCCAAGACCCGCAAGTTTATTCACAGTGCCAGAAGAAGAAATAACGATGCCTATGTTGTCGCCATTGGCTGTCTTTCACAGATCAAATCAGATACCGAAGTATTTGCTGATGTCGACCTGATCATCGGTTCTGATGACAAGGATAAGATTGTTGATCTCATTCTTTCCAATGCTCATCTCAACAATGTTCATAAAAAACTTGATGATTCTTTTGAACACCTGTTTATCGAATCATATGAGACAAAATCACGTTCTTTTCTTAAAGTTCAGGATGGCTGCAATCAGTTCTGTTCCTATTGCATAATCCCATTTGCCCGGGGCAGAGAACGCAGCGGCGATCATCATAAGCTTCTGGAAGAAGCCAGAGTGCTTGCCCGTAAAAATAAGGAAATCGTTTTAACCGGCATCCATACCGGACGATATAACGATGGAGAATACGATCTTTATGCCTTGCTGAAAGATCTGTGCGAGATAGATGGATTGGAGACTATCAGGCTTTCTTCCATTGAGATTACCGAGATAAATGATCAGATAATCGATCTGATGGCTCATAACGATAAGTTGGCCAGACATCTGCATATCCCGGTTCAATCACTTGATGACCGCGTTTTAAAGGCCATGAACAGGCCATATACAGTTGATGAGTATAAAGACAGGATCGCTTATATTCGCGATCAGATCAAAGATATTTCGATTTCAACGGATCTCATTGTCGGTTTTCCAGGTGAGAGTGATGCCTGTTTCAGCAATACGCTCAATAATATCAGAGATATCGGCTTTTCTTTTATTCATATCTTTCCTTATTCTCGAAAGAGCTCTACAGCGGCTGATAAGATGGATGGTCATCTTGATGAGAGGATCAAGAAGCAGAGACTCAAGGTCGTTGAGGCGCTGCAGAGTGTTTACACTAAGAAATATCATGACAGATTCAAGGGCAGAAAAGTCAGAGTCCTGGTTGAAAAACATAATAATGGCTTCAGCTATGGCTATTCGAGAGAATATATCTATACCAGGATCGATGGTGAACTGAACATCGGCGACATCTATGATGTTGTGATAGATGATACAACTACAGAGGTATGCGGTCATGTTGCTGAGTAAATTATTCAAGAACGCTCCCGACATCGAGATTGAACAGCTTTCAGTTGATTCACGCCTTTCAATGAAGAATGCGATTTTCTTCTGTCTTAACGGCATCAAGTATGATGGCCATGATTACATTGAAGAAGCTGTTAATAATGGTGCAAAAGTAATCGTCTACTCCAAAGATCAGCCGGTCAAATATAAAGCTATTTATATTAAAGTGCCTAATGTAAATAATACACTGATCAAAATCGCCGATTACTTCTATCACATGCCAAATCATGGCATTGATAAATATCTGATCTGCGGCAATTATGGACGCAGTTCCGTAGCTTCCTTTATTAACTATTATCTCAATACCTTTACAAGCTGTGCTTATGTAGGTATCCTGGGTATCCGCTATGGCGGCAAAGAACTCAACTCTTCTTTTGCGACACTCAATATTCTTGATAACCTGAAACTGCTCGATACGATGAAGAAGAACGGGGTTGAAGCCGTTACCTTTGAAGCCAGCGCTTCTGCCATAAATCTGCAGAAGCTTGACAGCATCATGCCTGATTGTTTTGTCTATACCTGTACAGAACACGGATCAAGCGAGTTTCAGACCAATGATTATTACGCTTACATCCGCCGTTATCTCTACACTCTGGAAGATGAAACCCGCGTTGTTTTGAACATCGATGATGAATCTTATAACGAATTCAATGAATGCGTGGAAAACTATGTCACTTATGGTACTTCGACTATCGCTGATTATCAGATCAGAGATATAACGATCTCCCGCAATGGAATAGCGTATAAGCTTGTCTATAATGAGGAAGTTTATCCGGTTAAAGCTAATATCCAGGGCCGGGTAAATGTATATAATCTGACAGCCGCGATCGTTGCTTTGCATACGCAGGGCTTTGATCTATCACATATTATTGAAACGATGAAAGATGTTGAATGCGTTGATGGCGTTATGGAAAGAGTTGATGAAGAATATAACATCATCGTCGACAGCGCCTATGACCTGTGTTCGCTTGAACAGGTATGTGAATATGCCGGCTATGTTTCCCGTAAGGATAAGGCTATTGGTGTTATTTCGATCAATGCCTCTGATGGCGATAAACGTCTGGAGAAGATCATGGATATCGCCGAAAAGTATCTTGATATCATTATTTTGACCGAGAATGAATC
>CADCOR010000087.1 GCA_902803055.1 uncultured Erysipelotrichaceae bacterium | reverse complement strand
TGTTCCAGACCGAAGCCGCGTTCATAAAGGATCCGGTCAGTAAAACGATGCTGGGCATTGAGATAGTAGACATTGACCGGCAGTTTTCCTTCATATGGCGCCTCAGAAAACAGCTTGTAAAAGCCCATGATCAGATTGGCACCATATTCCATGTTTACGCCATCCGGTTCCGGAAACTCGCTCATTCCCTTGGCCAGATAAGTGGCTATGATGGAATCAGCCTTCTGATAGCGAGCTGCATCATATGGCAGACCGGAGCTGATCAGTGTAGTGCTGATATCATTATGGAAGGCTTCAAACAGAAGCGCATCAATGACCTTGGCATAATCTCCCCAGTCACTGTTTTCGTTGATATCATCGAGATCGATCATGTTGTCGACGATGATGAGATGCTGATAATTCTTTAATGTTTCTTCAATATCCAGAAGATCGGCATAGGCATAGACATCGATATCCGTCTTATAGTCGATCACCAGTTCTCTTCTTAACAGTCTGGTCGCATATTTCAGAGATCTCGCACTGCTGCGGCCCGGTGTAATGGCCAGTACTTTTTCTGCTTTGATCGGCAAGACATCTCTGTCATTTCTAAGAAGGGTAATACACTTTTCTGCCAGTGATCTTTCAAACAGGTGATGTTCTTCATTGCCGACTTTGGCATTGACACTGTTTATCCGCTCTTCTCTGTCTTTGTTCTCATAAGACTTCAGCAGACCATATTTCTGTTTCAGTTTATAGATACGTCTAAGACTTTCATTCAGTCTGTCTTCACTTAGTTCATTAAGTCTCACACAGCGAGCCAGATAAGTGATGACGTCGTTAATGACATGGTCTTCTTCTTCGCGGTCACCGGCAATCGGAAGCAGCAGCATATCTGCTCCGGCTTCAATAGCCATTCTGGCCGCTTCCTCAATATTGAAATGCTTATAGATCGCATCCATGTTCATGGCATCGGTGATTACTACGCCTTCATAGCCAAGATCATGGCGCAGGATATCAGTCAGTATCGTTTTGGATAAAGTCGCCGGCAGGAAAACCTTTTCGCCGGTAGCGATCGAAGTATAAGTCTCCTTTTCGATCTGCGGGAACTGGATATGAGCTGTCATGATCATATCCGCACCGCTGTTTATATTTTCTCTGAAAGGAATCAGCTCATTCTCTTTCAGTTCATCGTAGCTTCGATCAACCAGCGGCAGACCGGTATGAGAATCGACATCCGTATTGCCATGACCCGGGAAATGTTTCAGACAGGAGATAATGCCGCTTTCATTAAGTCCGGCGCTGAAGGCTTTGGATCTTTCTACAACCATCGCTGCATCATCGGAAAATGATCTGATGCCAATGATCGGATTGTTTGGTTCATCGTTGATATCGGCATCCGGCGCAAAATCCAGATTGAAACCCAGAGCTTTTAATTCGCTTCCGATCAGCACACCGCTTTCTCTTGAAGCTTTGACATCGCCGATGGCTCCTAAAGCCATATTGCCGACCATCATCGTACCCTGTTCAAGTCTTGTGACATTGCCGCCTTCCTGATCAACGGCAATAAATAACTGCGGTCTTTCATTAACCGTTGCATATTTCTGCAGATCATCAGTCAGGGCAACGATCTTCTGATTGACTTCACAGTTTGCGCCAAATAAGATAACCCCGCCAAAAGCGTGATCACTCAAATCGGCAATGATATCATCATTTATTTCGGTGACGAAATTACGGTTGGATTCTTCCGTGCGATAATAGCGATACGATACCATCAGCATCTGTTCGATCTTTTCTTCCACGGAAAGACCATCGATCAGTTTATCGATCCTTCTTTTCTGCGTATTGCGGGCATAAACAAAAGACAGCAGCAGGATCATCATGATGCTGATCAGAAAGATCAGAATAGTTTTAATGGTTTTTTTCATTTCTCTTTTTTTTAGCAAAGATATCTGTGAACCATACCCATGAAAGTTTGCGGTTCATCCAGGAAAGGAATACGGACATCATATAGCCGATCGTATAGATCGCGCACGCTACCACGATATCATAGAGAAGCGAATGATCCTGGACCAGCAGAAATGAATAAGGCACTTTCTCACGCGGGATAACGCCCGTCATGATCAGAGGGATCATCACTACTGCATATAGAGTTATAAACCAGGTCCCATGAAACACTTCCATAGGTTTGAGTTTTCCGATCGGTGCGTCATTGAACACGAAAGACAGCGGTGTCAGTACCGGCATAAAGACATGCATGATGAAACCGGTGACGGAAGTGAAATCCGGATGATCAGGGACCGATGGCAGAAGACCATAAAGGACGACCATCAGGACGACCATCTCATTAGTGGCACAGGAAAGACGCGTAAAATATACAAAACGCGACGTCAGTTCAGTGTCTGTTATCAGTTCGATAAGATTGACGACGCCGCACAGCAAAGACAGGATAGCTGTGTATATCGATGAAAGCCAGGTCATATATCTAAGGCGGTCAAACAGATCATAGTGTCTGACCACTACTGAATCATAAACAGCGATCACACAGGCAAAAAAGATCACAAAACTGATGATCATGTTCACAGTCTTTTTTATTTTGCGTCTCTTCTTGAAAACCGCTTCCGATCTTTCGAGTTCTTCAATAGTCATAATCTATATTATTTTATCATCACAAATTGTATTTTACACTTATGATCAGGAATCTTGATTTTTATATAAATGATAATGATGATAAAATTAGAAAAAATAAGCAGGTGAAAAAATGTCAGAAGAAAAAACAAAACTCGTCTGTCTGGGTGACAGTATCGGGACCAATTACAAGCTCAAGGTGAGATCAAATACTTTTTCGGATCTTCTGGGCAGAAGACTGGGACTGGAAGTATGCAACTACTCAACACCGGCAATTACAGCCGGTATGATCCTGGAACGTCTCTATAAAGAAGAGAAAATGATACAGGATGTCAAAGACGCTTTAGTCGTTGTGATCGCTGTCGGTTCCAACAATCTGCTGCGCGGAACCATGCAGCTGATAGCCGAAGCAGCCGGTATCGAACAGTCCATGCGTATGGTTGGCAAGATCGTCGATGCGATCAAAAGAAATCCGGCGGTGACTTTGAAGATGATCACAGCGATGAATTCGCAGAAAATGAAAGATGCGGCAGCTAATAACGTAGCAAGCTATAAAACAGATATAGCAGCCTTGATCGATCGTATCCATGAGCTGAACAGTAAAGCCATAATCCTTGCTCCGACACTCTACACCATGAACGACATCGGTCATTCATTTATCTATTCGGCTTTCAGCAAGCCAACTGCTCCTTATTTCGATGAAGTAAACGAATACATAAGAACAGAACTTCCAGCCAAAGATGTGATCGTTATAGAACTGGCTCAGGCTTTCCGCAATTATGATGGTGATGAAGATCTATCCAACCTTAAAGAAAATGATTTCCACCTTTCTGATTTCGGTCATATTTATACCTACCGTCAGCTTTATGATCATCTGATTGATGTCCATCCGGAACTCGCCTGCCAAGAAGGTGACAACGTCATTGAACAGCGCAAAGTCCGCAAGACCTGGGAAAAAGAAGATGGAGCTTATGGTTCTTCCAAATACAGCCCGATCGTCAGAGAAATCATTGAAAAGAACAGCTATAACGAGATCAAAGATTACGATGAGAATAAACAGTTTGCCCAGATGGGTGTCTCCGGAATGGAAATTTTTGATATCGGCAGAGAGATCGAAAAAACTGTTCTGGATAATAAGACGGAG
>CADCOR010000086.1 GCA_902803055.1 uncultured Erysipelotrichaceae bacterium | reverse complement strand
TGGAGGATGAACAAAGATGAATGTTGAAATACTTAAACAGCTTGAAGAAATAATTCATGATTACAAGGGAAGCAAAGATCTTCAGATCAGCGAAGACAGCTCTCTGATCAGAGATCTCGAATTGTCCTCACTTGATATCATCAATCTTGTTGGCATTATCGAAGATACCTTCAATATCGAAATAGATGACTTGAGCTTAGCATCCATGAGAACTGTTAAAGATGTCGTCGAATATATTCAGAATAATAAATAAGGATAAAAAACATGCGGTATAAATTATTTAAACAGCAGATGTTCATGTATTTTGTTCATAAAGGCGGTATTTCACAAGCCGCCATGCTTTGCGGCAGCGTTCTGATCCCGAAAAAGATTCCTCTTGAACAGCTTCAGGATGCAGCCAACAAGGTATTTGAGACAAATGATATTCTCAGAGAACGTTTTATCGAAAAAGACGGATTGGTTTATCAGGAAAGCGTTCCATTTGAAAGAAAAGAATTTGAAGTCCTTCATTTCAACAGCAAAGAAGAATTAGACCGCTATGGCGAAATATACGGGACCATACCTCTGGAATTAGAAATAGTCTCTGAAGGAAACGGAATTCCCGCTTCAGCCTGGAAAAGAGGCAAACCATCTTTTGCCATGATAACGAACATGATCATTCACAATATCAAGATGTTTTTTACCAAGCTTTCTCTGGGAAAACTCAATGATTCACCGAAATGCTGTGAAATGATCCTGTTAGATCTTCCCAATGCATCCGGAGCCTTATTCAAGATGCATCACATCATATCCGACGGATGGAGCATGATGCTATTGACAAACCAGTTTCTCAAATTTCTTGCCGGTGAAAAAGTCGATTCTTTCAGTTACTTTGACGCGATCGAGAATGGCAAAAAATACCGTGAATCAAAGCGCTTTGAAAGAGATCTGGAATACGGCAGAAAAGATCTTGCCAAATGTTCTGAACCAACTTCCATTTGGCCTAAAAAAGCTACCTCAATGGAAGCTGTAAGAGATACGCTTGTTTTAAATGAAGAACTGACAACAAAGATCAAAAAATTTGCAGGTGAAAACGATCTGACGCCATACATCATCTTTCTGACCTCTCTTTGTATCTGGATCAAAAAGAAGAAACAAAGAGATATGTTCTATGTCGGAGCAACGGCTCTGAATCGAAATAATTATGAGGAGCTGAACACAGTTGGCTATTTCGCGACCGTTCCGCCATTGCTTGTTGAACTCGATAACAGCTGCACATATATGGACGCATTGAATTATATGAAGATCAAATCAATGGCCGTCACAAGACATCGCATGGGCTTAAGTGAAAGCAACACCAATACCTCATTGATGTTTGATCTGATGATCAGCTACCAGAATGCAACCCTGGAAGCTGACCGCGATGCAATCGTCACACAATACTATTGCAAATTCGTTGGTGAAAAACAGATAATCACCATGGAAGATCGTCTTAATGACAATCATTATAAAATCCATTTTGACCACAATATCAAAATATCCAAATCAGAAGTTAAGGAACTGTTTACAGGGTTTGAGAAAATACTCTCCAAAGGACTCGAAAACAGTAATACAAAGATAAACGAGCTGTTCTAAACAGCTCGTTTGCGTTAAGAATTGGAAGCAGCCGCTTCAAGATCTTTTTTCTTTATCTCTTTTACGGCCCATAAATTTTCACAAAAAACCTTTCTATTCCAAGCTTATCAAATTCCTGTATTTCATAAACGTCCTATGAACCAACGTCACCTTGTTATCTTATTCACTAAATAAGGCAAGCTTAGTATATTCTTCCGAATTTAGAACAGCCTGGTGATATGTCCTGTTCCTTCTATTCTTTGTATCTCGGTTCCGCCTTTATACCTGATTGTTGTCGGAACACTTTTTATACCTAATTGGCACATTTTAGGTTGACATTATCAACGTCTTTTTATTATTGATTCAAGGTACGGATTATTGGGTGTTTACTAAAATTATAATGATAAAATATAGAGAGTAATTGAGCTGTTAACTAAATGATATTGATTTAAAGATAGAAGGGAGGGACTATCATCTTGATCTTTAATTCATTAATGCAAAAAGGCAAAATTGGCCTTTTTGGTTCAATCGAGCATTCGGCTAATATTATAAGTTCTCGTTTGTTTTTTGGTCTTGAACTGCTCTTAACCGCGTTGTCATTAATTGTTTATTTCTCGGTTCCTGAACTTAGTGCGAGCTCAGCCTTTGTTGTCATATCTTTGTTTCTGCTGTTCGTTTCCGTAATAGAAATGATAGTAATTAAAAGAAAAGAAGGCAAAGGAACCTCTCTGAAATGGATAATTGGGATCAGCTTCATCGTATCAGCCATTACCGCAACATCTACAATGGGTGTCGGCGGAAGCATTCTCTTTGTATTTCCCATACTGCTCAGCGTGCAGTACTGTTCATTGATCTTTTCGATATTCATATCGGTCATAACAGTTTTAGGTACTTTTGTTCCTCTGCTGCTGACTTCATTTTTGTCTTTCTATGAATTGAATGTTGTAAAGATCATCCCAGGCTCTGTTATTGAAGTTAATTCGACGCTGGAATCTTCACTCAAGCCAGAGATCATCGACATACCCGGTACAAAGATCAACGAACTGCTGGCTGTCTTTTTGCCAGCCGTGCTTTTTGTAATCATCGTCGGGATAGAAACGTGCATCATCGTCTACTACATCCGCAAAGTAATCCTGGAACAGTATCGATATTTCCAGAATACGAGAGAATAAGGTGAAGAATATGGATTACATAAAATATATTACTGACGGGATAGAATCTATCTGCAAAAACCATAAATGCCGCTCTGCAGGACGCGAATCGGTAAAAACAGCTCAGGCAGAGATGGCTGAGGCTATGAAAGACTGTGTTGATGAGATAAGGACTCAGCAATTCGAGATCCATCCGCAGGCATTTATTGGATCTATACCTCTTGATGCATTTATCAGCCTAATAGCGTGTGCCTTTTTCCTTAGCGGGGTTTATACTGGCAAATTCTGGACATATACTGTATCGCTGGTGCTTACTATAACAACAGCAACCATTATCATAGTGGAGTATATCCTGTTCAGACCGTTTACGGATAGATTCTATCCAAAAATGGCAGGACAGAATCTCTATATGGTACGAAAAGCGAAGAAAACAGCTAAACGGCGTATCATCCTCTGCGGCCATGCGGACGCCGCCTATGAAATGCCGGTTCTTAAGCATTTCCCAACCATTCTGATTTATATCTGCATCGGTTCTGCTTTCCTTTATTGGGTAGTCAATTTCATCTTCTGCTACCTGGGACTGGCAAACTTCCTGCCAACCAATGTCTTGCACGTATTTGCAGTAATTGAGATTCTGAACGCTATTCTGTTCGCTCCACTGCTCTTTTTTGTAGACTGGGGAACTGTTGTGGATGGTGCAAACGATAACCTTACAGGCTGCTACCTCGCCATGAGCATCCTGAAAGAAATGGCGGATAAAGACTTGCGTTACGATGATACCGATATCTGCTGCCTGATCACTGATGGTGAAGAATCAGGTCTTCGCGGTGCACGCGCTTTTGCGAACGAAAACATAGAAGAGATGCTGGCACTTAATACTATTGTCATTGCCCCGGATACGGTCCACTCAGTTGAAGAACTCAGGATCTTCTCGCGTGGCATTAACTATACCGAATCCAACAGTGAGGAAGTCTGCAGCCTGCTGTATTTTGCTTCAATGAAAAATGGCTTGGATATCCCTACCGCAGAGTTTTATCCCGGAGCCAATGATTCTGAAGCATTTTCAGCTATTGGAGTTAAAGCGGCCGCGATATGTGGAGTAGCATTTACACCTCAGGATTATTACCATACGGTTAAGGACACTTATACCAATCTTAATCCGGAATGTATCAAGTTAGTCCGAAATATACTTAAGGACGCCATCAAAATGTTCACAAAAGTCGGAAAAGCATTCTGATAATAACTTGATCTCTATTTCCGTTCACAATTAACATAAAACAAGTTTTCAATGCTGGAAAAGGCAAAAATCTGCCAGCAGAAAGGAAGAACATACACGTTCTTCTTTTTTTGTTGATTGAACTTAATTATTACTTTTTTAATGCAACTTTAGCTTGATTTCCAGCTTGATGATTATATAATTTTTTGCTTCCTTCTCTCATAATGAATTGGTACTCTGATTCTGGTTGGTTTATATAATCTTGTTCAAAACATCCCTCAGATGATTCTAAATATGCTAACCGGAATAAAAAACAGATCCTATGATTTTTTTGCCATCTTAATATCCTGCCGCATGATCGTTATTTCCCGTATAATTTATGTAGAAGAACAGATATTTATTGCCGATCAAAAATATAAAAGATCGACAGAAAGGAAATTATAATGGGCTTAAAAGAAAAAACGAAAGATAATCTTCTTGATCTTGAAGAACTTAAAAAGATCAGCGGCGGAAGCAGCCAGGAATCCTGGGATGTTGTTGATGCGATCGTCGCCAATCCTAATCTCTCCGCCATGTGGAACGCTGCTCTTACCGAAGTGTGCGGATGGGACATTGAAGATGAAAGC
>CADCOR010000085.1 GCA_902803055.1 uncultured Erysipelotrichaceae bacterium | reverse complement strand
AGACGTTGCGCTGAGCAATAATGCCAAAGAAACAGAAATCTATCAGGGTATCGACGCCAGTGCCACTGATAAGGGAACAACAATCATCAACGCAGGAAATGTTACTGTAGAAAGCATTAATGGAGCTGGTGTTTCGGTTTCTGGAGTCGAACTGGATGCTGACTTTGGGGCTTCAACCGTGACAGTAAAAACGGGAAATATTCTTGTCAATGGCGAAGCTGAAACACAGATTGGTCTGAATATCGATGCTATGTCATTTGACGGTAAATATGCTGATGATGCGACTGATATCGATCAGTTGAAAGGAAACCCTTCTGTAGCCACTGCTGCTGTCGGAGAAATCGACGTAGCAAATGGTACAGGAGTAGATATCGATTCAACGCTTAAAGCAATCGCCACAGCAACAACAGAAGACATTACGGCTAAAGATGGCGCTGATATCAGAGCCAGATACGGCGGCGAAGCAAATCTGATTGTAAATGGTGATATTAGCGCTGTCGAAGAAGGCCTGAAAATAAACGCAGACAGCCGAAGCAAAGTCGATGTGTTTATTGATGGCGCTTTATCAGCTCAGACACCGATCGTACTTGGTGCTAATGTTACAGCTGAAAACACCACTATCACGCTCAGGGAAATTCAAAAGAATCCTGCTGAAACACAAGACCTGTTAAGAGGAACTGTTTCTGACGATGATCCAAGAATTGCTGAAATAGTTAATTACATCATTGATATTGAGCAGGACAGCGATGTCTTAAATCTCTTAAACAGTGATGGCCAGCCGCTGAACAGACTGCATGATAAAGATGTTGCCAAACAAGGTGAACAGGTCGTCCTCAATATCATTGAGGGATACAGAATCATAAATGCTTATTGCAATGACCAGCTATTAGAAAAAGACAGTGAAGGACGATATATAATCGAAGTTCCTTTTGGCGGCAAAATTCAGCTCAGAGCTGATTTTGAAACAGATGGCAGCGTAGATGGAGGAGGTTCAGATGACGTTTCCCCTGCTCCAGCATCAAATGAGTCTATAGTCGTCCGCTTTGTCCCGCCTACAACCGGCATTGGTGATAGTCATCATTTTAACGCCGTAAAACTCTGCATGGCCCTGCTGGACGGACTGATCATTTCCCTGTTCTTTACATCATTCAACACCAGAGCAAACAGAAAACAGTTCTACAATTCTTTGCCGGACTATCTGAAATAATTCAAGGAAAAAGCTATGAACTCAAAAACTAAACTTATATTGATCATCATTCTCGGGCTGCTGTTTATATTTCCGTTGGGTGTCAGAAGTTATGCTGATGAAAACAGTGATATTGAAGAATGGGTAGAATCGGAAGATGTTCTGCTTGATAAAGTGCGTTATGAGACCAAGACCAGAAAACTGACAGTAGAATTAACCCAGACTAAGCAGGAAATCGCTCATGAATATGAACTGTATCTGATGATTGAGGGAGATTTAGATAATGCCATCGGCAGATATCTGAGTCTGGGCAAGATACTGTCGATTCTGGGGATCATGACCGTCGATGTAAATGACCGAGTCAAAGTCTATTTAACAGGATCAGGAAAGATAATCATCTCCGATCAGGAACTGTATTTTGGCGAAAATGAGACAGTTACATCGGGGACTAAAGTATTGATCGGTGTTGAAGCTTTCGATGAAAACTATACGCCAAGCAAAAGCAATCTGATCGAACTGACTGTTGGCGATGATGTGGCAGAAGCAGAAGCTATAAATGCGGTTGAAGATAACAATAATAATGGCTTCATCCAGGATGATGATAATAATCCATCAGATAATCAGAACAGCAATACTGGAGTTTCTCCGCTGCTGATTGGCGGCGGCATCATCATACTGATTGGAGCTGTCACAACTGTAATCATTCTGGGAAAGAAAAAGAATACTAATAAAGGCATTCCGGCAGATATCGAAAAAACGCAGAAAAATACTAAAGAAAGTGGAGATGGTGAAGATGATAAGCAGCTGCCTTCGCTTGAAGATAAGACGGTCTACGTCCTCAGCGAAGACGAAGAACTGATCAAGGTACTTAAAAGCAAGCACTATCTGGAAGTCATTGAACCCGATGATGAGGAAGAAAGCGAAGAACCAGTGGATATAGATGCAGAAGCTGCTGACAATAAAGCACATCTCTATGTTGCAGATGTAAATGATGAAGACAGGCTCAAAGAACTCCTGGAGAAAAAGAAAGATGTTCTGGAAAAGATCCCGCTTGGCTTAGTCCTGGAGAAGTCATTACTGAATAAGTGCAAAGACAGACTTGAACAGCTTAAGAAAGACAGACTTATCAGTGGCTATGTACCTTTTGGAGCAGATAAAAACGACATTATGATCAGACTGATCCTGCCGATTCTTAAACCTGATCTTAAATCAGATGCCTCATTGGAAAACATAGGTCTTATCTGTGATCTGCTTGGTATCGAAGGAATATCCGAAGTCATCAGCGCCTATATTTCCGGCAGAGATATCAAAACGACCATAGAAGATGGCGATCTGGGCTTTACCGGTACTGCCGGCATCATCTCAGATGTCGCCTCGATAATGGGTATGGATACTTTGGCTAGCGTCAGCGGTCTGGTTGGCGATATCGATGATATCAAGACTGCCGGCGAAGAAGGAACCGGTGCCTATGAAAAGAAAAACGCCATCTTAGGGGCAAAAGATATCGTTGACGTCGTTAAGGATCTGACAGATAAAAGCTGAAAAAACTGCATATCTATTTCATGAAAAAAAGCGAGTTACCTCGCTTTTTCAATTGTTTAGGTTCTTAAGACAATTAGTCCTGAGCAGCCTGTCTTACAACGTAAGCAGCATAGACAACAAGAACGTTGAGGGCAATGCCTACTACTGTGCTAACGATGTTAGAAGCGCCACCGTTGTTTCCTGAGAATAAACCAGTGATGCTGCTGATTGTGCTGATAGCTGCTAAAACCATGGCAACTGTAGCAAGTTTCTTCTTGCCAGTCTTACCTGCCTGGTATGAAATAATACCTTCGATAATGCTGAGGACACCAGTGATAGCCAGGATAACGCCGCCGCCGATAGCGAGAGCTGCCTGTTCCTGAGCTTCAGAGTTTGCTGCAACGTCACCGATCAGATCGTTGCCGCCGACCATAGCTAAAACACCAAGAATAAGTACGATTACTGCGATAATGATTTCGCAGATACCAGCAATCTTGAGCACTTTTTTACTAGTTTCTAAATTCATTTTTACTTTTCCTTCCTATATTTATAGACAAACAATTGTCTATAGTATTATTGCACTTTTGCATTCGTGTTTCAATGTTTCCAAAGAGTTTTTTAAATCAGTTTTCAAAGCTTTTTTCCTTTTGCCGGGCTGTATAATCATTCTTCGTCAGAATATTGAGTTCATCATCTTCAACAGTCCCAAATTTAGTTTCATATTTTCCATAGGCATAATGTCTGAATCCGCATTTTTCCTGAACTCTGGCGGATTGATGATTTGAGAGAAAATGACCGCAGAATATGACATCAAGACCAGCATCTTCAAACAGATATCGCAGGACTTCATTAACAGCTTCCGGCATAAAGCCATTCCCCCAATATGCTTTAGACAGAACATAGCCGATCTCCCGGCATTTTAGATCCGCAAACTCAGGAAAACGTTCCTCATTGTACAGTTCGATGCCTAAAGAACCGATCACTTTTCCCTGATATTCAAGCGCAAAAGTCTTTTTGTGCTCAATAAAAGAGTCCAGGATCTTTTGTGTTTCCTGTTTATTTTCATGCGGTTTCCAGCCTGCCATCTGCCCTACTCCATCAACACTGGCATATTCAAAAAAATCGTCCAGATCATCCTGTTTCCAGGGGCGCAGAACCAGACGCTTGGTGATCAGGGTTGTCTTGCTTATATCGATAGGTGCATTCATTTTTTACTTGAGAAATTCCCTTAACTGCTCAATCGGTACGGGACGGGAATATTTAAATCCCTGCAGATAAGATGCTGACATGCCTTCACAGCGTTTTTCATCTGCATCATTTTCAATGCCTTCATAGAGAACGGAATAATTCATATCTCTGAACAGATGAGCCAGCCGCTCAACAATCTTCTCCGAACGGGCATCGACACCGCTGGCCATTACGAGTGAACGGTCAAACTTGATGATATCAAAAGGCAGTTCCATGATTCTCTCCATGTTAGAATATCCGGTACCGAAATCATCCAGATAGAATCTGATGCCCTTCTTATGAAGCTCATCGATCTTTTCCTTCATGATCATGAAATCAAGTTCATTGCGCGATTCAGTGATTTCAATGGCAATCTGGCTGCCGCTGATATTATTATCATCAATGATTCTTGTTATATCCGAACAGAAGTTATCATCCTTCAGTTCCTGAACCGAGACATTTACACTGATTCTGGTGATATCATATCCTTCATCACACAGACGTCTGATCTCTTGGCAGGTCTTGTTCAGAATTATTTCGGTCAGCACATGGATGAGGCCATTCTGTTCAGCCAAAGGAATAAAAAGATCCGGATAAACGATCCCGGTATTATCAAGCTTAAGACGCATCAAGGCTTCAGCGGTATCATAACGGCCGGTCTTCAGATTGAATACGGGCTGGCAATAAGTCAGAATTCTTGGATCATCAAGATCATGTCTGTTGAAGATATCAGTCAGCTGTTCGAGAACATAATAGGTCTGATTGAAGCGTTCATTATCTTTTTCACCGACAAAATGGATCGCATTATCTCTCATGCGAGGATGAATGCTTCTGATCAAACCAATATAGGCATTGGTGCGGCTGAGTTCATCAGCTGAATTGCCGATGATGATCTTATAAGGCTGCTGGAAACGCTCATATTGCTTTCTGAAATCAGTCAGGATAAGTTCTATTTTCTTTTCAATATCAGGATTGCGCCGCTTCGGTACGACCATGATCAGATGCCCATTGCCGATCTGAAAGACAACAGCACCTTTGAAATACTGCGAAGATATTCTTCTGATCTCACTGCGCATGACCAATGGTATTTCCAAGCCCTTGTTGTCAAATTCCAGCAGGAGCAGGCTCAGATAAGCAAATGGGATTTTCCGGCTATACAGATCTCTGACCATGCCTTCCATAGCCCGAACATCGACTGTGCCCATCGTCGGATTGTAAGGATGTGAATGGATGATGTACATCATGGCAATAGCCGGGAAGACAAAAGACATCGTTGTCAGAGAAGTACGCTGAAAGTACAGCTGGATCAAACGCACGGAAACGGCTATGATCATCGTGCCATAGAAGCCCAGCATGACCCGTTTAAAGAGCAGTTTGCCTACCGAACGCATCAAAACAGCGATCAGAATGACATATGTGAAATAGCCGATAGTGAAAACTGTATTCCGGTTGATGGTCCAAGCTCCTTCGCGGATACCGAGTTCATTGGCATTCATTGTCGTAACGATATCGATCAGAACCAGGAAAATGAGCAAGGACGAAGAAAGGATAGCGACAAAACGTGCTTTCTGATGTTCAAGTCCTGAGACAACTGCCGTATAAAGAGAAAACAGAAAAAAGATATAGAGAAGCAAGGAGCGGTATGCCACTCCCAGGATCAGGATCTGATTATAGTAAAGCGGATCATTTTTGAAAAGCAGATAGTGATAAAGTATATTGACTAAAGCCGCTGTCATCAAAGTAATGATGATTGCGATAAAAATGCGATAAGTGCGGTTTCGGCTGACAAAAGATGTTAAAAGCAGAATTGTCATGACCAAGCATAAAGCGATAACACTTATGTCACCAGCAAAAGCATAATTATCCATTGTAAAATTGAACATCTGGTTCATTCCAAAATTAATTATATAAATTTTTGTCAGACTTTATAAAACTTTTTTTACCAGACAAAAGGAATGAGTCTGAATCTGACCTTTTCCTTATATTCCCTGTAACCCTTAAGCTCTTTCTCCAGTACTTCTTCCTCGTTTCTGATCCTTTTCACAATGATCGGGATATATGCCAGCATGATCATGAAAGAAGGCAATGAATTAAGGACCAAAGGCATGCTGAGAAAAAGAAAGACAGTCGCAAAATACATCGGATGCCTCACCAGACCATAAAGTCCGGTATCGACAACTCTCTGATCTTCTTTAACTTCGATCGTCCTGGAAAGATAGCGGTTTTCTCTCAAAACTTCGCCAAATAACGCATATGAACATAAAAAGATGATGACACCGAGGTATACGACAGACTCAGGCATCATGATCCATTTAAAGCGGTAATTAAGCCCGGCGATAATAAAAGCAGCCAGAAACATCAGTCCGCTGTAAGAGATGACGTCTTTCTGTTCGCCCTGTTTTTCTTTAGCATTCAGACGGCTGGCTAAAAGATCAGGTGCTTTCAAATACATGATGATACCGGCAATCAGCATCGGCACAAACAGAATGATCATGAAGATCCAGCCGTTTTTCCAATTCAGAGTTCCCGCTGGCAAAAACAGCAGCAGGCCAATCAGAACGACACCGGAAATGTATTTTATTATTGCTTCTTTAAGTAATGATTTATTCATGATGATTTCTTCTTGATGATCTAATATTTATTTTACACATAATAAAATCCGATATATACTATCGTATTCAATTTATAACTCTGACTCTGATGATGTTGTCAATGGCAGTCAAAGCTTTTTCGTCGACATCTGAATTGGTATCGATCATCGTATAGGCATAATCACCGCGGGCTTTATTGACCATGTTTTCAATATTGATGTGATTGTTGCCGATGATGCTGGTCAGCTGTGCCAGCATATTCGGAATGTTGCGGTGAATGATGCAGATGCGATGGCTTGTCGAACGAGGTTCTTCCACCGAAGGCATATTGACAGAATTGACTATATTGCCATTTTCCAGATAATCGATCAGTTCTTTTACGGCCATAACCGCACAGTTTTCTTCTGATTCCGGTGTCGAAGCACCAAGATGCGGGAAACAGATGCATTTATCATGATGAACAAGTGCATAGGAAGCAAAATCGGTGACATATCTGGTGATCTTTCCGGAATCAAGAGCTGTCAGAAGATCTTTTTCATTGACGAGCTCACCTCTGGCCAGATTGATGATCCTTACGCCATCCTTCATTAAGCCGATCTTTTCCTTATTGATCAGACCTTTGGTATTTTCGTTTGCCGGAAGATGCAGGGTCAGATAATCGCATTCTTCCAATATTTCATTGATGTTGGTGACGTGTTTCACCCATTTGCTTAAAGCCCAGGCGGAATTGACGGAGATATATGGATCATAGCCATAGACTTCCATGCCCAGTTTGACTGCCGCATTGGCTACCAGTACGCCAATCGCTCCCAGTCCGATGACACCGAGTTTCTTGCCGTTGATCTCTGGTCCGACAAAAGCACTCTTGCCTTTTTCTACTTTCTTGGCAAAATCTTCACTGTCTTCGAGCTGTTTCTCCCAGCTGATACCACCGGTGATATCTCTGCTGGCCAGCAGCAAGCCGCAGACGGCAAGCTCTTTGACCGCATTAGCGTTGGCACCAGGGGTATTGAATACGACAATGCCCTCTTCTGCACAGCGCTGCAAAGGTATATTATTGACACCGGCTCCTGCTCTGGCGATCGCCAGCAGTGAAGGAGAAAACTGCTCATCCAGCAAGGAAGCACTTCTGACAAGAAGTCCATCTTCATCAGTGATATCTTCACCTATTTCATAATTTTCCGGAAACAGTTTAAGACCGTTTTCATCAATTCTATTTGCTAATCTGATTTTCATCTTCTAATTCTCCCTGGCAAAGTCATCCATAAATTCAATCAGTTTTTCGACTCCGGCTTTCGGCATGGCGTTATAAATCGAAGCACGCAGGCCTCCCACCAGACGATGACCTTTAAGATTGCACAGGCCATTTTCTGCAGCTTTTGCGGCAAAAGCGGCATCAAGATCCGGATCACCGCAGCTGAAGGTCACATTCATCAAAGAACGCGATTCCTTTTCCGCAAAACTCTTATAGAACTTAGAAGCATCCAGATAATCATAGAGGATCTTTGCCTTTTCTATATTTCTCTTTTCGATCTCTGCAAGTCCGCCAAGTTCTTCCAGCCAGTCAACGACCTTGCCCAAAACATAGATCGGATAAGTTGCCGGTGTATTAAGCATTGAATCATGCTTAAGTTCCAAAGCGTAATTCATGATCGAAGGAACCTTGACATCAGCCTCTTCGATCAGCTCTTTCCTGATGATTGCGACAGCAATACCGGCAATACCCATGTTTTTCTGAGCTCCGGCATAGATCAGTCCAAAATCTGAAACATTGACGGGTTTGGAGAGGATATCAGAACTCATATCCGCGATCAGTGTCGTTTTATGATTTACCGGAAAACTCTTCCACTCTGTACCATAGATCGTGTTATTGGCACACAGATGGATATAAGCCGGATCAGCGCTGAAGCTAAGCTCATTTTCATCTGGAATATGTGTATAATTGTTTTCCTTGCCATCATAGGCGATATGCACATCGCCATATTTTTTTGCCTCATCTGCAGCCTTCTTTGAGAAGTTGCCGGTGATGATATAATCGGCCGTTTTGCCTTTAGTCAGATTCAAAGGGATCGAGGCAAACATGCCGGTCGCACCGCCATGCATAAACAGTATTTCGTAGTCATCCGGAATGTTCATCAGTTTCTTAAGTCCGTTTTTAGTCTTTTCAAAAATCTCCAGATAGCCTTTGGAGCGGTGTGACATCTCCATTACCGACATCCCGGAACCATGGTAATTAAACAGTTCCTCCTTTATTGCAAGCAGCACTTCATCTGCCAGCATCGAAGGACCGGCAGCAAAATTATAAACTCTGTTTTCCATCAGACAACCTCCTCTATCTTCCTAAAAGCCTGCAGAATATAATTACCGGCATCAGCTGGCTTGTGAGCATCCGAAGCCGTGATAAACCTGACATTGTGTTTTTTGAGAATCTTTATGAAATCTTCATTCGTACCGATATCTTTGAAACCATAGCGGTAGTGTCCGCCGGTATTGCTTTCAGCAGCCATATCATGTTTCTTTAAAGCGACAGCGATCTTTTCATAGATCGGATGAAGATCAAAAGACGGAACGTCATATATTATTTTGATCTGATCAGGGTGAGCGAGCCGGTCAAACAGTCCGGAATCGATACAGTCGATCAGAGCCTCATAGTAATCAGTATAGATCCTGTCGGTATCATAAGATGCAGATAAGAGTTCTTCTGAGAAAGACATGTCATAGAGAATTGAGGCAAAGGAATGAACCGCTCCGGTCAGAAAATCCACATGGACATCCTTCAATATCTTTCTTAGCTGATCTTCGGTATTGCGGGTATAACAGACCTCGAGCCCAAACTTCACTTTAAGAGGCAGTTCTTCTTTTTTTACTTCCTCGATGAGCTGATAGTAATCATCAAGACTGGAACAGAATTTGGTCTTCTGTTTCAGCCACTCATCCTGCTGCGGATATTTCTTCAGGTGTT
>CADCOR010000084.1 GCA_902803055.1 uncultured Erysipelotrichaceae bacterium | reverse complement strand
CCTGACAGAGTCTACGCAAAACTTGGCTATGGCAAGGGTCATGACATTGAGGCCGATGATGAAGCGACCGTCTTCTTTGAATATGATAATGGCGTATGCGGCATATTCAACGCCTCATCAAATGATATCTTCGGAGTGAACTCATTAAAGATCCAGACCGATCAGGCACTCCTGTTAGTTGAGAACCAGAAAATAATCGTGCGAATGATCGATGAAGAAAAGACCTCAAACAAAGAGATCTATCGTCTGATGTATGAGAAACCGGCATTCAACGATCTTGAGATCCCTATTGAAGGAACGGATCCTAAACACGAAGGTGTCGTCAATGAATTCGCAGATGCCATTTTGAATAACAGACCTTTAAAGACAAAAGCAGAAGAGGGATTGAATTCCATTATCTTATGCAACGCCATCTATCTTTCATCATTTTTAAATAAAGAAATCAGCATCCCCGGTGATGAAAAGCTCTACAGAGATGAACTCGCAAAACGCATGAAGAATTCTCACCTTCGTCTTGATGCCATGGATTCCATCTCCGGCATCCTGTCTTCCTATGACGACAATATCAAGACCGGCTATAATAATGCGATAAAGAATCGATAATATTTTATAAATGAGCAATACGTCTTTTTCCGCTAAAGAACAGAAGAAAAGATATGAACTGCTGAACGAAAGACCGGCATGGATCATATTCAAGACAGCTATGCCACTGCTGTTCTTTTCTTTTATGAAAGTGGCCTTTCAGTTCTTTGATGTTCTGACGATATCCAAGATTGATCAGAACATGGTCTCCACGGCTTTATTTGTCAGTGACATTCAAAGTATCCTTGATTGTCTTTTCATGGCCATGGCGATCGGTGTCGGCATTCGCATTTCCCAGGCCTTCGGAGCTGGTGATTTTGATTCCATAAAACGTGACTTAAGTACGGTATTCTTTGCCATCATATTTATCAGTCTATTTCTTGTGCTGATCTGTATCCCGTTTGCCAAACCGATACTGCGCTTTTTTATGATTCCGGAAGAAATGCTGGAAATAGGATCGACCTATTTTTCCATCAGTATTTTCAGCGCCATCTTCGCTGCCGTCAACGTGCTCTACTTTGCCAGCGAAAAAGCCAGAGGCCGAACAAAAGTCGTTTCCGTATGCAATATCGTCCAGCTTATCACGAAGCTGTTTTTCAACTTCATCATCATGTATCTGATCAATCAGAACGTTCTTAATAAGGAACACGCTGTTATCCTGCTGCCGTTATCAGTCTGTGTTTCCCAGTTTCTGATCATGCTGTTTGCCTTCCGCGGCTTATTCTCAAAAGATTCGCCTTTCAGAGTCAGTTTCAGTTCTGCCTCCTTTGATAAAGAGTTTCTTTCTTCCTACTTTAAACTCACTTTGCCTGTCATTCTGATCAAATCAATGACACCGCTTGCCAAGGTTATATGCAACAGCCAGTACGCTGTTTTTGGAAGTATTGGCTTAGCAGCTTTCTCCTGCTGCAACAAGATCTGTTCGATCGCTACAGCGCCTCTTGATGCTCTGCAGGACGCCGAGACAGCCGTTATCGCTGCCAACATCGGCAATCGCAAATATGAACGGGTCAGAAAGACAATACATGATTCCCTGTGGCTCGTCTGTGGTATCTCGATCATTCTGTTTGCTGTCGTTTTCTTTGTCTCGGAAACCCTCATAAGGTATTTTGCCGGCGGCAATGAAGAACTGCTGAAAAATATCAGGATCCTCTACAGCATCGAAAAACTTGACTTTATCTTCATGGCTCTTGACTGTATCTTCACTGCTTATCTGTTTGCCACAAAGAAAACCAAGCTTAAGACTGTTTCAAGTTTTCTGCAGCGGTTTGTCATCCGCATTCCTTTGCTATACTTCCTCATAAACCACTTTGGTTTTGGCATTGAAGCGATCGCCTTATCGATCCTGATCTCCAACATCGGGGCAACCCTGTTTACGATCATCTCCTATCTGTACATCAGCCGTACTTATGAAAGAAAGCTCAAAGAGAACGAACACGCTGAAACCCGCCTGATCGATGCTGTCAGAGCTCTTGGCCGTCTTGATGCCTTTGATACGGATAAAGGCTATTCTGAAGGCATAAAAGTACCAATCGATCTTATTGAACTGATGAAAGAAACATTTGCGGTCAACATCAAAACGGATACACTTGTCAATGAATATCGATATGCACTGGTTGAAGCCAGAATCGATGAACTGGAAAAACAGGAAAACAGTTATACAAACTGAGTCAGATCAGCTCTGTCAGCTTTTCATCTTCCAAAAGAAAAGACCGAATATGCTTCGGCCTTATTTTCTGGGCGCTCTAAAGTTCTGCGTGGTTGTGGGCGACTCTAAACTGG
>CADCOR010000083.1 GCA_902803055.1 uncultured Erysipelotrichaceae bacterium | reverse complement strand
TTCAGCAAGCCCTGATAGCCTTCCCAGCCTAAGGAATCTTCAATGACCTGCAGATACTTGACCTGTGATCTTGTCTCCGGAACGATCTCGTTCTCTTTCTTTCCGATATATCTTTCCGAAAGGAATCCGCCAGCTAAAGTGCCATAACAGATCAAAGGAATATCGTTTTCCAGGCAATAAGCCTGTAAGCCCTTTTCTACCCGGCGGTCAAAGAACGAATACTGTGCCTGGCAGGAAGTGATCCTGATCCCGGCATCTACCAGCATTCTCAGATGTTCAGTATCAAAGTTGGTAACAGAAACATGACCGATCAGCCCTTCTTCTTTTAACTGCTGCAGATAGGAAGCAGTCCTGACCATCCCGTCAACTTCATAATCCCACCAGTGGAACTGTACGACATCGAGTTTCTTCTTATTCAGTCTGTTTAAACTTCTTTCAATGATGCTGCGGGTGAAGCCATAATCGACTTTGGACAGGTATTCAATATCCGGTACATATTTGGTGTGGATCTGGATATCCTCTTCCTTGAAGTCAGGATCCTTCTTGAGTTCGCTGATAAAAGAGCCAATAAACTCTTCAGCGCCGGTATAGATATCAGCACAGTCAAAAGTTGTAAAGCCCTTTTCCTTCAGCTGATAGAAAGCTTTTTTGACATCATCAAAATCCAGCGGCCCGTTCAGACTGTGTCCTAAGGAAAGCTGCCAGCAGCCATTCAATACTCTTGAAATACGATAAGAATCGGAAAAGGTGAATTTTTCTGCCTGCATAATTGTTTACCTCTTTTCCAATGGGACAACAGTTACTTCATGATGTGAGAATACTCTTTTACCGGTCCGGGTGATATGAAAGCGTGCGCCGCAGTTGGGATCAGGACAGGCGATATACGCATCCGTATACATCCAGTCATTTTCATCACTGACACGCTGTTTGGCTGGAAGAAGCGGCAGTAATGCCGACAGTGCGTACAGCGAAAAGCTCTTATTCTCCGGAAAGACAAGATCTTCTCCCTCTACCAGAAAATAATCACCGACATGATGCGAACAGACAAAAGGCTTATCTCCTTTCACAACTTCAACTTTCAGATCATATAATTCAAATGTATCGTCCATAATTATTTACCTAAAAAGAATTATACTATTGATTCATAGATAATATGTCTTATCTGCACATTATTGTTATATTTGTGAAACAATCTTAAGCATTGTTTATTTCGCGTAATTCTCATAGCACCATCTCGCGATCTTCCTGATCAGTTTTACAGGCAACTTCTGATCATATGGAAAACGGATCGTCCCTTTACTTGTATCATAGGGGGATAACTCATCCGCAAACACACCTGTTGCTTCACCGCCAGGATAGATAGCACAATGTTTCTTAGCTGCCGCAAAGTGAATGATATTTCTGCCCTTCCAGTAAGTCGGCATCGACCAGCTTATCCGCTCTTCGGTTTCCGGCAAAGCACTTCTTAAAACAGCACGAAGCTCCTCTAGCACAGGCCGGATCTTTTCATCCTGCAAGGCGATATACTCATCGATCGTCTGCGGTTTAAAGCAGTAGTGTTCCTGCTCCCTTTTATCAAATTCTCTTCCGCATTTTGGACATTTCCACTTCATATCTCTCCTCATTCAAAAACAGGACAGCTGGTCCTGCTCGTTATTCATTATTTTTCCGGTTTGGCATCACTTATTTCAACCGTTGTGCCTTCAGGAACTTCAAAAACCAGACCGCCTTTATCATCCTGGAAGACCTTTATGCCATTATTATTCGCAGCCGCAACTTCAGCTCCGCATTCAGGACAGAACCTGTCATCAGGATTTAATGATGTGCCGCATTTCGTACAGAATTTTGCCATATCCTATTCCTTTCCTCTGATCATCATCACTGCTGCCTTTCGCTTATCCGCGAGCAGCAGATTCGCAAGCAGGTATTCTTTTCCTTCATAAGCATAGAACTGTTTAAGAGTCATAAGGCAGTTATTGCCATCAAGCTTCATTTCGCTGTTTTCGATCCGGCCTCCCGCAAATGGTTCATAAGCGACATCTTCATCTGAGACAATAAAGCTCATTCCGTTTTCAGATATCAGATTCGGATGAAGGGTGATGCAGACCGGCGGATCATTCTGATCATGTACCGACACTACGGCATAGCCCCGTTCATCAAAAGAGGTGCCATTGATCCTGAGATTGTATCTCCACTCACCATTGGCTTTTACCAATGGTTCTCTGCGTAAATCCTTGGGAAAATCCTTTTGTCTGACCTGCTTGTAGAATTCATCAAAACCTTCATACAGTGATCTTTTCGCATTCAGTTTCGCTGCTTTGATCAGTCTTTCCCTGTCTCTTACTCTTTTTAACGGTGCTTTCATAACGCTTTCTCCACTTTCGACTTTTGATCGTCTATGACAATGATGAACAGGACAGAACGTTCATCATCATGTGCTGAGGAGCCATTATATATACCGTTTAGTTATTCCTCACTGTTTGGCGAATCAACTGCCGAAGATGATAAACTTCCGTATGTCATCATTATTGCCGGTATTGAAATATGCTTCTTCATAGTTGCCTGATCCTCCTATATGCTTTAGGATCTCTCAAGAGTATTTATTCCATCACAATTCTTACAAAACTAATTGAACTATCCTTTCCAAATATTTTTCATATACTAAAGACTTATCTTCAGAAGGGATAAGCTTTCTCTGATGATGTTATAAATGTTTCTCTTAGCTAAATTATACTTTAACAGAAGTATTTATAACACATAAACTTTGATTAAATGGGCTATTGTGCTGAGCTGTGATTGAGTGTCAGTCTGCATCACATCAAAGTGATTCTATGTCTGACAGGATCTTGCCGATATCACCTTCGATGCATATCGAACGTGTCCTGATTTCTTCTGTGGTGTATGCTTCGTTATAGTTCAGACAGGCATAGATAGCTTTATCATTTCTGGCAGTCATATTAATGAATGGGATCTTAATGATAACCGGGGTATTGAAACCGACACCCAGTTCCAGAAAAAGAATTCTTAAACCCTCATGTCTTCTCAAAAACTGGGCATATCTTTCTGCCGAGAGATGCCAGCTCTCATCTTCCACAAAGCGATCATCGGAACGCAGATTCATCGCCATTGCTTCCCCGCACACTGGACAAACCGGAAACAGTTCCTCAGGAACTTCCATCCTGATTGTCTTGCCTTCAGGAATAAACAGTTCATTATCTTCGTTGATTATATAGCCTTGAGATAAAACCATTTTCGCAATGGTTTCTTTATTGTCATAAGTCTTTTCGTGACATGGCTTACTGCACTGAAAAAGACCGTAATCACCTTGGGTGAAGAACAGCCTTTTCTTATCAAAACCGGCTTTCTGAAAACAATGGTCCACATTTGTAGTGATCACAAAATAATCTTTATCTTTGACCAGTTCCAGCAGTTTCTCATAGACAGGCTTTGGAATACTGCTGTATCTGTTGATCCAGATATACCTGCTCCAGAATGCCCAGAATTCCCCTTTTGTCGGATATGGATAAAAACCTCCGGAATACATATCCTTAAATCCGTATTTTTCTGCAAAATCCGAAAAGTACCTGTTGAATCTTTCACCTGTATAGATATAACCAGCTGAAGTTGATAGGCCTGCACCGGCACCGATTACAACCGCATCACATTCATCAAGCTCTTTTTGTAATCTCCTGATATCATCAGGATAATTACTATTGATTTTTATCATTTCCATAATTCATTTATCTTTTCTTTCCTGTTTCGCAGGTGTTTTCAATCTGACAATAATTCGGTATAAAATTTTAAATCCGTATCATTAAAAACATTGAAGACTGCTTTTATCTTATTTTTGTTATGTTCAAAATAATCTTTTACTGTCTGCACGGCGATCTGGGCAGCTCTTCTTTGTGGAAACATAAACACACCGGTAGAAATGCAGCAGAAGGCGATAGACTTTAAATTGTTGTCTTTCACTAGTTCGAGACATGATCGGTAACACAAAGAAAGAAGCTCTTCATGAGCTGCGGTCAGTTTTCCCTTAACGATCGGACCGACCACATGAATGACTTTCCTGGCTGGAAGATTATAACCTTCTGTCAGCATTGGCACAGCTATCGGCTGTTCATAATCTTCGCCATACTGTTTTCGCAGTTCTTGCATCTTCAGGTAACATTCCTGTCTTAGCTGAACACCGGCAAATGTATGGATGCAGTTATCAATGCAGTTATGTCCTGGTACAAAACAGCCAAGCATTGCTGAATTGGCCGCATTGACGATCGCATCGCATCCGAGTGTCGTGATGTCGCCTTTCCATAGATAGATATTATCTTTTACCGGCTTAAGATCATCCAGATCAGTAATGCCCTTCTGCGCCGTCTCGGTCTTCAAATAATCATTCTGAATCTGCAGAAAATCTTTATCAGCTTCTGCCGGCATCCTGATGTTCATCAATGAGCGAAGCAGTCTCTTGCGGCTGTCTTCATCATCGGAAAAATCAATCTGCTTGAACCTGTTCTGTTCCTTAAGCAGATAGTCAATCAGGTAATCAATTCTTTCACTCTGTGTCATACATAATCTGTTTTCTGTTTATATCAGGATGTAGCCTCTGAAACCTCTGACTCCATAATATGATTCGGCACTGTTATGAAAAACAAACACCATTCCATAACGCCTTTCACAGAACAAAGCTCCGCCTTTTTCTCTTATCTTTTCGGGAGTCAGGATCCAGGAAGAAGTCTTCAGATCGAATTCACCA
>CADCOR010000082.1 GCA_902803055.1 uncultured Erysipelotrichaceae bacterium | reverse complement strand
GATGAAACCGGTCGCCAGGATCTTCTCACTGCCTTCACTTTCATAGCCATAAAGTGAACAGACGCATTTTCTGTTTTCCAGCAGATCCTCAAGCAGATCGATCAGCCAGTAGATCTCATCATCATAATGCGGATTAAAGTGATCATGGTTGTCACCAAAGAAAAGGCTGACTTCGTTTCCATTGAACTCGATGAACATATCGTCACCTTTGTTTTCGTTTATGACTTCGATGGTCAGACCATCATCTTTCAGATGATCATAAGCGGTCTCATCACCATGATGGATCCTGTACCTGTATTCACTGAGCGCTTCGATCACTGCTTCATAGGCGTCCATTCATCAGCTCCTCTATAAGACCTCGGAAGCGGCTTCTTTGTGCAGAGTATAACGCAGGAAATAGCTGATCGCGATGACTACCCATAATATGGCATCGCCCAGTTCAACAAACATGGCTTCTTCATCCGCTGAAGAAAACAGACAGCGCAGGATCAGCAAGACCAGCACAAAAGCAAACAGTCCTTGGTTCTTTTTGAATTTGTTGAGTCGTCCGCCGATATAGGAAGCTGTAACGGCAGCAGAACTCGTCAGCAGGATCTCAATGCCCCGGTAGTTTTCCGGACTGTTGTTTCCCACACTGAAATCAGCGTTGATCGCTGTGGAATAGTTTTCCATTACCAGCAGGAAGGCAAAGATCACCACGACATATCGAAGCAGATTGCCATGCGGCTGTTTATAGCCATAGGCACCATAGAAGATCACCATCGCATAGCCGACAAAGACCAGCAGTTTTCTCAAGGCCGGCAATCTAGCTCCGGCATAAATTATGGCGATCACGATCCCAAACAAGGTCAGAAAGATAGCCGCCCATATCAGCGCGCTTATACCTTTACTCTTATTATTCTCTTTCTCCATGTGCTTTCCTCTTTCTGTCTATATTCAAATTATAAACCATGCCATATTGCGATCCTAATGTGTTCTATCGATGATCTCAGCCATCTGATTGAGACTCATAATTAGTTTTTCCTTATCTTTCCTGTTTAAAGAACTGACATATTCATGAAGATGAGCGTTGCTGATGGCGATGTGTCCCTCAATGAAGTTTTTCCCTTCTTCAGTCAGTGAGTACAGATTGAATCTTGCGTCTTCGCTGGAACGTTCCTTTTTTAAATACCCTTCACTTTCCAGTCTGGCAACGATTTTTGAGGCATGCTGTTTGGAAATATTCAGTTATTCCGTTAGATCCCTGACACTTACTCTTTCGGTATTATGGATGTGGTCAAGTGCTTCGACCTGCGCCTTCCCCAGGCTCCCCTTATAGGTATCAAGATAGAAGGCATAGATATCAGATACGAAAAAATGTCCGACGATATGTGCTTTTTTCCAATAGTTTATCAGCCATGTTAAACACCTAAAATAATTATAAATTATATTGAATACTCGCAGGACACTTATCAAATCATATGTTTTAATTACTGATTATCCAATACTGCTTGAACAGAAAGAAAAACAATCGGGTATATGAAAACCCGGACATGCCGGGTTTAGTCATATATCATACTCTGTCCTATAGATCAGCTGCCGGTCTTAGGCATTACATAGGAATCTGTTGACGGCTTGACTCTTTCTTTGACATTGAAGGCGGCGCTTACCTCGCCATCAGCGAACTTTACTGTCAGATTGTATCTGCCGACAGAAAGAGAGTTGAGATAAGAATCTTTCAGATCAATGATCAGCGATCCTTCCCGATAATCGTAGTAAGCCGGATCAAGCAGAACACCATTTATAAAGAGCTGCTTATCATTCTCTTCAAAGAGAGCTTTCAGATCCAGATCGGATAATTTATCCATGAAGACCCGCTCGTATCTGACAAACCTGAAGCCAAGCCTGCCTTTGTCATTCAGGATCCAAGTCTGTTCATTGCCGTTGTATGCATAGCGGTGATACTTGCCAGCCAAGACCATATTCGGAACGGTTTCATCATATAGGAAATCAAACTTCCATTCTCCTGAAGATGTAGCCCAGTAATCGAAGACATAGTCGCCCTTATCAGCAGCCTTGCCCGGATCAGCAACCCGGTTTTGATCTTCATAGACATAGACCGGATTCATCTTGCCATCAACTTCTCTGAAGAAGACCTTATATTTATATCTGGCAACAAGCAAAGTATTATCCTGAAGATCATAGGTATCATCAGGCATGACCTTTTTGCTGAAGGTCCTATCGGTATACCAGCCATCAAAGACAACACCTTCTTTTTCCGGAGTCGGCAGCAGATGTGCGTACTTGGATCTGTATTCCACCTGAACCGCATTTTTTCCATCTGGCAAGTCTCCGCCATTAGCATCAAGGGTAATGACGTAGTTATCTCCAACAGCTTTAAGATAAATATCCGTATCACCTGTTACTTTATCAACAGCAAAATCCCATATCTCAGTGAACTGCGCATCTTTGAAATAACCGCCGAAGCTGTAGCCTTCTTTTGGAGTTACTTCCGGTTTAGTTGCTTTATTTCCATATTCTACTGTCTGATCATCGATCGGATCATAAATAGAGGAAATGAATCTTACAGTATATTTTCTTGTAACAGCATCATACTCTGCAGTATATGCTACATCAGCTGTAACACTCGAAATTTCCGGCGTCCAGCCCTTAAATGTATACTCATACTGAGCATCTGCGGTCTTGACTGGTGTTGATCCGTTATATTCAGGTGTAGCGTCATACTGACAGTTGTCAGTCTCTAAGACAGTACCATCATCGTTTTTCCAGATAATCTGATATAATCTTGGTTCTTCTTTAAATTCTGGCTTATAGATTGCATCGCCTTTGACATCTTCAAGGCCGATAATTTCGCTGCCTTCTTTTTTCCAGCCGATAAAAGTATAGATCTTATCGACAGAAGGTTCTTTGTTTGGATCAGCTGGTTTTACAATTTGCGATGCCTTGGTGCCATAATCCAGTTCATCGGTTTTCAGAACATTTC
>CADCOR010000081.1 GCA_902803055.1 uncultured Erysipelotrichaceae bacterium | reverse complement strand
TATCAGTTGGCCGACTGTATGCCTATAAACTATATTTCGGCCAGAAAGGATAAATCATTAATTCTGACTTAAATTAATGATACGAAAACAATAATGGATGAAGAAAAAAGATTTGAAGAATTATTAGGTTCTTATTCGGAGAAAGCTAAAGATATGCTTTCCGAAGAAGGAAAGGTCGAAGAGATCCTGAAGAAAGCTGAAGAAACACTTGCCGGTATCCCAAATGTCGGTGAAAAAGCTTCCAAGCTGCCTTTGATGTTCTCGATGATCCGTTCGTATATCACCAAGGAATATACGGAAGTTTCACCAAAGGTTATAGCTTCAATGTTTGGTGCCTTCATTTATCTGGTCAGCAGAAAAGACCTTATCCCTGATAAGATTCCGGTACTTGGCATGGCTGATGATCTCGGTGTTCTGGCTCTGGCTCTTGAACTCAATAAACCCGAACTTGATGCCTATTCAGCATGGAGAGATAACAGAAAGAATACTGTTACCCGCGAAACTCCAGCGGCTGATGAAAAAACTGAAGCTTAAGCATCTGTCATAACAGCGCAGTCTTTGTCGGCTGCGCTTATTTTTTTATTTATGGAAATAAGAGATCACGCATTAATCTATGCTTTACTGACAAGAAAGATCTTTGAAAAGTTTGACCGGAAAAAAGCGGAAGAGCTGATTAAAAAGATCACTGTTCTTTATGGCCATAAAAGAGGCAAGCGGATGGCCAGACTGGCTTTAATGAATGATGAAGAAAAAGATCTGAAGTCTTTTATGCTGCATGGTGAATGGAAAGGAAAACCCGGCGAGAATGAAAGTGTGATGGCCTATGATGAAGATGCCACGTCTTCGTTTGTGCATAAGTGTGCCTGGTTTGACACCTGGGAAAAATATGGTCTGAAAGAATATGGAACCTATTATTGCCGCTATATCGATAAAGCGATCTGTGAAGGCTTTGCAGGAAACTTTGATCTGAAAGTTCCTCACCGTCTGGCCGATGGTGATACACAATGCTGCTTCATCTGGAGTGACAGTGTCGATAAGGAAGAACTTGCCAGAATAAAGAAAGCAGCCGGTGATAAATGGATATTGCCTTTTACTTTTCATTGTGAGGAATTGTGCGAAAGCGCAATGGAAATTCTTGATGATGAAGAACTGCTGAAAGATGTTATGAAAGAATATCAGGAAATGATAAAGGAATTATAAAAATGAAGAAAGTACTGATTTTATTGATGCTGATATTATTGTGTGCCTGCAATGGTAATGACAGGGAAGATGGGCAGAACAGGCCGGATCAGACTGATCCAAAACCGGAAACAGTCGATACACTTAAACCGCTGACCGATGAATATCTCAATAAGATGAGCAATGATGAGTTCATGGAAGTTGCCTTGCTTGGCGTGTCAGGACCTGAATTGAGCGTTGATGACATCTTGAAGCGGGCAAAGGATGAATGGGGTCTGAGCTTTGTTTCAGAAATAGAAAAAGAGGATATCGTCTATGGTCCTGTGCTTGGCGATAATAATCTCGTCTATCTGTTTGTGCCAAAAGATGTCAGTGAATTGAAAGTCTGGAAAATAGATCTTGAAGAAAATCAGACTGACGGTCCAATCTATGAAGCCAAGGAAAAGACACCTTTTATCTATATTGAAAAGGAGATCGGCATGAATCCGATCAGCATATTCTCCTTTACTGCCGCTGGCGAAGAAGGCTTTATGCGAGGAGGTCTGAATTACAGCACCGGAACCTTAAGATCAAATTATTATAAAGGACTGGTCGACATCACACCTTATAACAACATGACCAGCGGTGAAAAGCCTTTTTATGCGCAGATGATCTTTGATCATATCTATTACAATTCAGGATCTATTGCCAAGGATCTGAATGATAATGGCTATACCATCGCTTATGCAGATGAAATGTTATATGAAGGAAAGATGTATCTGCTTTATCAGGTCAAGGATGGAAACGAGGATAAATACATCCTGGCTGTCAATTATGAAAGAGATCCGGGAGTCTATACGCTTCTGGTTGATTATGATGGCAATGGCTGGGTCAATCCCGATAAAGCCGTTGGCTGACAGTGAACAGAAATACAGAAAATAAGTCAAAAACAGCGATAAAATGGGCACTTTTTTGAGTTTGTAATCCTTTACATTTTCAAAAGTTCACCTTTAATAACAAATACATGAGATAATATAACCGTCATAAATTGTATATTTTTAGTGCAAAGGAGTTATGAAATGTCTGAAACAAAAGGTGTTAAAGAAACAAAGAAAACCAGCAAAACAGTGAAAAAAACAGATGTTGAAGAAGCAGTAAAAACTGTTAAGAAAACAGCTAAAGCTGCCAAAGAAAACAAGCTTGCCGAAGTGATGGTAACTGCTGATGGCAAGAAGACTGGCGCAAAGAAGACGGCTGCCAAGACCGCAGTTAAGAAAGCTGCTGGCGAAACAAAGACGGAAAAGAAGACGATCGCCAAAAAGGTTGTCAAGAAGAGCGAAGATAAAGAAGCAACAAAAGAAGTAAAGAAGACGGCTAAACCAAAAGCCAAGACTGTCAAGAAAGAAACCGTCAAGGAAGTAAAAGCTGAAGAAGTTAAAGCTGAAGAAGTTAAGGTCGAAGAGACAAAAACTGAAGAAGTTTATGAAGATCTCGGACCACGCCGCAGTATCGCCTTTATCGGTTCAGAATGCTATCCATTCGTCAAGACCGGTGGTCTGGCTGATGTAATGTTTGCTTTACCTAAAGAGCTCGCTAAGCAGAATTGCGATGTCAAGGTAATCCTGCCGCGTTATAAATGCATACCATGGGAATACCAGGAGAAGATGGAATACCGTGGTGAATTCTATATGGATTTATGTGCTGATGGACGTCAGTTCTATGTCGGTATCATGGAATATGCTGCTGATGGTGTTGTCTATGATTTCATCGATAATGAAGAATTCTTCTCAGCCGGCAATCCGTATATCAGTATGGTTGATGATATTCCAAAGTTCTGTCTGTTCTCTAAAGCTGCTTTATCGGCTTTACTGTATCTGGACTGGATCCCTGATATCATCCATTGCCATGACTGGCAGGCTGCTTTAGTACCTGTTTATCTGCGTACTTTATTTGAAAATACAGCTTTAGCCGGCTGCAAGAGCATCATGACTGTTCACAATCTGCGCTTCCAGGGTATCTATGATATCCAGACGATCAAGTACTGGTCAGGTTTACCTGATTATGTCTTCAACAAGGACGCTTTAAAGGTCAACTACAATGATGCGAATATGCTGAAGGGTGGTCTGGCTTATGCCGATATGATCACAACTGTTTCTCCGACTTATGCCGGTGAGATACAGACTGAATTCTATGGTGAAGGTTTAGATGCTCATCTGAGATATCATTCAGGTAAACTCAGAGGTATCGTCAATGGTATCGACTGCGATATCTGGAACCCGGCTACGGATGGAAGAATCTATGAGAACTATTCAGTAAGCAACGCTATTGAAAAGAAGAAAGCCAACAAGCGTGCTTTACAGGAAGAACTTGGCCTGAATGTCGATGACAACAAGTTCGTGATCGGTCTGGTTTCCCGTCTGACTAATCAGAAGGGTCTTGATCTGGTCAATACGATCGTCAACGATATGATCGATGGCAATACCCAGCTGGTTGTCTTAGGCACTGGTGATCCTTACTACGAGGATTCATTCCGTTACTATGAGGGTGCTTATAAAGGCGAAGTATGTTCCAACATCATGTATGACGAAGACAGAGCTCATCGCATCTATGCGGGTGCTGATGCCTTCCT